>JAHEKB010000018.1:4610-18854 GCA_024638525.1 Bacteroidota bacterium | reverse complement strand
CTATGGGAAGATTCTTTTCCGCAGCCGCGAGCAGCCAGCTGTCTTTTGGATCTATTTGGTAATACGGTTTAAGCCGATCGGATAGCAGGAGTTGATATAAATACTCGTGAGGGAAATAGCGTTGCTTTTGCTTCTGAGCCCCTGTCCAAAAATTCAAGATGTGGCCTTGTATTCTTCTAAATGCTTCTTCTTCTGGGATACAAGTGTCGGTAACCCTGTTCAATTTCCTGACTAATAAATCCTGCTCATCTGCTGCTGTTAGATCGCGATATGAAGGAATTCGTTCATAATGATTATGTGCCACTAGATTCATTGCATCTTCCTCCATATTGGCCCCTGTACAGCTGATGATGTGAACCTTGTCTTGACGTATCATTTCGGCCAAGATCTTTCCTAACTCCGCCGTACTCATGGCTCCTGCTAAAGTGACCATCATTTTATTGCCCGCTTTCAATTGTGTGCGATATCCATTGGCTGCATCCACTATGCTGGCTGCATTGAAGTGGAGAAAGTACTTATCAATAAATTCTGAAATTGAAGTCATATGTCGTATCCTAATAAAGCTAACATTTCTTTGGAGCTTTGTTCTTCGGAGATCAGTTGGTCTTTCAATTCTCCAGCATCATCTCTGAATATCAATATTTTCTTTGGTGAGGGAATCAAACAGTGTTTTATACCCCCTTGACCGCTTAAACTCTCTTGGTAAGCACCAGTATTGAAAAACCCAATGTAGAGCGGGTCCTCTTTTTTAAACTCAGGTAAGTAGATTGCATTGACATGTTGCTCTGAGTTATAATAATCGTCACTATCACAGGTTAAGCCACCGAGTAAAACCCTTTCGTACTTTCTTTGCCAATGATTCAAGGGCAAGAGAATAAATCGGTCACTTATTGCCCAGGCATCGGGAAGGGTCGTCATAAAAGAACCGTCGATCATATTCCAACGCTCTCTGTCATTCTGCTGTTTTTGTCCAATTACCTCATAAATGACAGCCCCACTTTCGGCCACAGTAAAGCTACCAAATTCCGTGAATAGGTCTGGTTCTTCTACACCGGACTGAATGCAGTGGCTTTGAATTTGAGCAACAATCTCATTAACCATATATGCATAGTCGTATTCAAAATTTAATGAGCGTTTGATAGGAAATCCTCCACCAATATTTAGTGAATCCAGTGTTGGACACACTTTTTTTAGTTTGGTATAAACTGTGGTGCATTTCAGCAGTTCATTCCAGTAATATGCCGTGTCTTTAATCCCGGTATTGATGAAGAAGTGAAGCATTTTTAATTCAAGATTATCAACCCCTTCAATATGCTCCTTATAGAACGGAACTATGGTTTTGTAGCCCAGACCAAGCCTTGAAGTATAAAACTCAAATTTTGGTTCTTCTTCTGAAGCAATCCGAATACCCAACTTGATGGTATTCTGAGTCTTACCCTTCAGTTTAGAGAGTTCATCAACATTATCGAGTATTACATATAGATTTCTAAAACCCAAGTTAATCAGGTTAATAATCCGTTTAACATATCCATCAGTTTTATAACCGTTGCAGACCACGTATATATCCTTGCTAATCTCACCTTTGTGATAAAGCGACTTAACTATGTCCAAATCAAAGGCCGATGAAGTCTCTATATGCGCCTGATTGGCTGTTACTTCCGATAAAATATGACTGCTGTGATTGCTTTTAGTGCAATAGCAATAGTGGTATTTACCTTTATAATTTAGGCGCTCAAAGGCCCCGCTGAACCACTGGCGTGCTTTGGAGATATTCTCAGCGATTTTAGGCAAGTAAACAAAGCGCAAAGGTGATCCGTATTTTTCCACCAAATCCATTAACCTTATACCGTGAAGTTCCAACTCACCTTTTTGGTTGGTGCTGAATTCTTCGGTGGGATACTCAAAGGTTTGTTGTATTAGCTCTTCGTATTTGTTCTTCAATCCCTTAAATTTTATACAAATAAAACCTACCAATAGCATTTCTGTTGATTTTTAAAATAAGATGAAATATTAACCTGAGCTGTGCTCCATAAGCAGATAAAACTAACTTCGCAAATTCTCCAATTTTGAGCAAAATAGACGAGACCGAATACATAGTGATAAAAGGTGCCAGAGAGCACAATCTCAAGAATATAGATTTGGAGATTCCAAGGCACAAGCTAGTGGTTTTCACAGGTTTAAGTGGCAGTGGTAAGTCTAGCCTCGCTTTTGATACCCTTTTTGCTGAAGGTCAACGAAGGTATATGGAAACCTTCTCGGCCTATGCTCGACAATTTGTGGGAGACATGAAGCGCCCAGACGTAGACAAAATCGAAGGCCTCAGTCCGGTTATATCCATTGAGCAGAAGACGGTAAGTAAAAACCCAAGGAGTACTGTGGGAACAATAACAGAAGTGTATGACTTTTTGAGATTGTTATTTGCTCGGGCGGGAGAAGCTTACTCTTATCTGAGCGGCAAGAGAATGAAGCGCTATTCCGAGGAGGAAATCATTGCCACAGTCAATGAAAAATTCAGCCTCAAGAAAATGATCATCCTGGCACCGTTGATCAAGAGCAGAAAGGGTCATTATCGCGAACTCTTTGATCAATACAGAAAGCGCGGTTATAGCAAAATGCTGATTGACGGCCAGCTTACTGACATTGAACCCGGCATGCAATTAGATCGATACAAGATTCATGATATAGATCTAGTTATTGACCGATTGACCCCCGAAGATGCTGGAAATCAAAGAATTACTGAGTCCATACGAGCGGCTTTAAAGCTGGGCAAAGGAATATTGGCCATAAAAGAAATGGATTCTGGAGATCTCACCTATTTCTCCAAGTTCATGATGGATGTTGAAACGGGATTGTCTTATAATGAAGCTCAACCCAATTTATTCTCGTTCAATTCACCCTATGGAGCATGCTCAAAATGCAATGGTTTGGGCACAGTATCAGACATATTGAGGGAACATATCATTCCCAACCCAAAACTGAGCATCAACAAAGGAGGAATTGCTCCTTTAGGAGATGCACGAGATAATTGGACTTTCACTCAATTGAAGGCGATGGCCAAAAAGTGGAAGTTCTCCATGAGTAAACCCATTGAGGAGTTGTCTGAAGAAATAATTGAAGCTATTCTTCATGGCACTGAAGAGCGATTTGAAGTACAGTATAAAAACTCCAGCGGTTACAGTCAGCATTTCGAGACTAACTTCAAGGGATTGATGCCCAGCTTAATGAATGCCTATATGGAAAAAAGTAGCGGCCCTCTTGCCCGTTGGGCCGATGAATTCATGACGGTACTCACATGCGATGAGTGCGGTGGCGGAAGACTTAATAAAGAGGCCTTATCCTATAAAATTGCCGATAAAAATATCGCTGATTTGAGCAATCAAAGCATAGGGGAACTTCATCATTGGCTTTCAAATTTGGAGGAACATTTGAGCGAAAGACAGCTTGTGATTGGAACTGCAGTTCTAAAAGAAGTAAAAGAGAGAGTTCAGTTCTTGATGGATGTTGGGCTTTCTTATTTGAGCCTAAATAACCCCGCAAGAACACTATCTGGCGGTGAGGCACAGCGCATTCGATTGGCCACGCAAATTGGTTCGCAGTTGGAAGAAGTCTTGTACATTCTCGATGAGCCTAGCATTGGATTACACCAAAGGGACAATCACCGCTTGATTAATTCACTCAAAGATCTTAGGGATGTCGGAAATTCAGTCATTGTTGTAGAACATGATAAAGACATGATCATTCACAGCGATCACGTTGTTGATATCGGTCCAAAAGCGGGAAAGGATGGAGGTGAAATTGTAGCTAGTGGTCCATGGGAACAGATGAAAGACAGTGGTACTATGACTGCAGATTTTTTAGGCGGATATCGAAATATTGAAGTGCCTAAAAAGAGAAGGACAGGGAGTAAAGAAAAGTTGGAATTAACGGGTTGTTCAGGAAATAACCTCAAGAATGTAAAGGTGAGTTTTCCCTTGGGTAAATTCATAGCTGTTACCGGGGTTTCTGGGAGTGGGAAATCCAGTTTAATAAACGAAACCCTACATCCTGTATTATCACAACACGTCTATCGATCGCATAAAAAACCACTTCCATTTAAAAGCATTAAAGGAATCAAGCACATTGATAAGGTGATTACCATAGACCAATCCCCCATCGGTAGAACGCCTCGTTCCAATCCAGCAACGTATGTTGGATTCTTCAGTGACATTCGCAATCTGTTTGCAGAAGTGCCTGAAGCAAAAATAAGAGGCTACAAACCGGGACGCTTTAGTTTCAATGTCAAAGGAGGTAGATGCGAGACCTGCGGTGGCGGAGGGCAAAGGGTGATTGAAATGAACTTCTTACCGGATGTATTGGTGGATTGTGAAAGCTGTCAAGGAAAGCGATATAACAGAGAGACTTTGGAGATCAGATATAGGGCGAAGTCTATAAGTGATGTGCTCAATATGACGGTGCATGAGGCGGTGCATTTTTTTGAGAATATTCCAAGTATTTACAGAAAGATCAAAGCTTTGCAAGATGTTGGATTGGGTTATATAACCTTGGGGCAAAGCTCCACAACGCTGAGCGGAGGTGAGGCACAGAGAGTTAAATTGGCTTCAGAACTTTCGAAAGTTAGCACGGGTAAGACTTTTTATATCTTAGACGAACCCACAACCGGACTGCATTTTGAGGATATAGATCAACTCTTGAATGTGCTGAACTCTTTAGTTGAGTTGGGTAATACGGTAGTGGTTATTGAACACAATTTAGATGTAATTAAAGTCGCAGACTGGATCATCGATCTTGGTCCGGAAGGAGGTTTTGGAGGTGGAGAAATAATCAATGCAGGCACACCAGAGAAGATTGTCAAAGATGGCAAGGGGTATACAGCTGAATTCTTAAAGCAGGAGTTGGATCTTTAATCCGGGGCTATGCCCTCCCACCCCAATCACAAGATACGCTCGAGATCTTTATCCATCAACAAGCTTCCAATCAACGCAATCAGATTATACACCTTCGATAAATATTTCTTTCAAACGGTTGATAATATTTCTCACTCTCGGTCTAGACCACCTCTGTAAATCCCACCAACTTCTTCTCCGATTCAGCTTTAGGTCTTGAAGCGTGCTTGATTTAACTCGGATTGAGAATTCAAATTGTTGTCTGATGATAGGGAACCAACTAAAGCTGAATTCCCAGCAATGCAGGTTTCTATAGAAATCAAATGAGGTCAAGGCCATTGCTTTTTCGCTTATATCGTAACCCGTACTAAAACCAATCTTCCAATTGGTGGTTAGACTAATATCTCCTTTGACAGATAGCAGTTGATCTATGGTCTTGTCACCAAAGAAAGGGTTTACCGTAGTTAGATTATAGTTAAGGGTTAAACTCCACGGAATATTGAAGTCTATATAATCATCCAAATTTCTATTGATAAACTCCAATTCATTCTGATTAACCTCTTTGTTCTCTTTTTGTTTGAATGCCTGAGGGTTAAGATTGGTGCTGAAAGTAAGGGTGGTATTTGCAAAGCGAGCAAAACGCCTTTGGCTGTTCCATAAATACTGGTCTATTCTGTATTCTCTGCTTCCAACGCTGTCGTATTGATATGGATCTAAGGTGCTGCGGAATACAATGCGTATTTTATTCAATATGGTGGTTTGCCCATTAAGTGAAATCACTGCTAGTTTTAGTGAATCGGCCAAGAAATTATAGCCCGAACCAATGTTAAAGCTCTCAATCAGTTTAATCTTTCTCAATCCACCATTTGCCGTATCCTTGGCTGATCTGACCTTCATTTCAACATTATTGCCTATTCCGAAGTTCAATGCACCTTGAGGCCCTCTGCTCGGCCGACCCATTATACCGTCTTCATAAATGCTATAGGTCTGAATGTTTCCTGCGGTATCAATTTGTACTTCCCTAAACCCATTGGATATGCCTTTGCTAAAGTCGGGGTTCCAGGCAGCAGAGATATTTGGACGGATCACATGTCTTATTGCTTGGATCTTACCTTTTTTAAATTCCTTATATCCATAAAGAATAGTACTCACACTAATGGAAGTGCTGAATTCATTGGCTCTGCTGAAACCGTTGATACCATTGTTTATTAAGAGGGTATCATTGATTGCATCCCAGGTTTTTTCAGTGGTTTTGAAGTACCACAATTCTCTGAAGTTAAAATTTGGACTGACGGTCAGCCATTTTAGTGCTTTAAATGATGTAGTTAGAGGTATGCTATGACTAATTCCGTTATTGAAACTGTCTAAGACTGCCCGATCAAACAAGGTCTCCTCTTTGACCCTTACTTGGTTTTTAAAGTTTCCCGCATAGGAAAACCCTAAGTTACGCACAAAACTTCTCAGGGTTTTATTGCCAATCACGGCTTTTGAAAAAGGCAATTGTCTACTCAGATTTGCGGTTAATTCCGGGAGCGTGAGGTCAACATCCTGTCTGCTCAAATCTTGATAGATATTGGAGTTTACAGACAAGTTGAGTTTATTTCTAAATAGCGATTTGCTGTAATTCACACTAGAGGTTGAGGTCGTACTGATAATGTCGCTGTAGTTTACAGTATTGTTTTTCAAATAATTACTAGTAACAAAATTCACACTCGCACCAAAACTACTTCCCGGCCGTGCCTTGGCATCCTGCTGAAAGGTCCAGCGTATTCTAATGTCGTTAGAGACAGAATAAGAAGATGGAACCTCAGGCTCTCCGATCTCGTTGAGGTTGTAGCTTATTCCCAAATTCCCCCTGTATTTATATCTTTTGTAATAGGAGCTGTTTGCAGCAATTCCCCAACTTCCTCTAAAGTAATAATCTCCCGTTAATTGAAGATCGATGAAGTCATTTATTGGGAAGTAATATCCCAAACCCCTCAAATAGAATCCCCTATCCGGAGATTCCCCAAAATTTGGAAAAATTAGACCGTGTGATTTTTTCTCAGGTATTGGAAAAAATCCAAAAGGAACAAAAAGTGGAGTGTTTATTTCTTCAATCACCAAATTAGCAGGCCCGGTTACAATTTGCTTCTTGGGAATCACCTTGATCTTATTGGCTTGGATGTAGAAATGTGGATCGGGTAAATTACAAGTGGTAAATCGCGCTTTTTTGACATAGATATTCTCTAGGCTATCGCGCAAGACTTTTTCTCCATGAATATAGCCGTCCTTTTCCGTGGTAAGAACACCCATACTGAGACCTTTCTTAGTTTCAAAATTGTACTTCATACTATCAGCCTCATAGACCTTACCGTCATCCGTAAATTGTGGTCTTCCGGCGTAAAGATCACTGCTGTCGTCTTCAATACCTTGAGCAAAGAGTGTCTTATTTCGGAAGTCTACTTCGATATAATCCGCTTCCAGTCTGATATCTTGAAAGGTAATCCAAGCCGAACCGTATAAATAAGCCTTTCGCTCTTTCATGTTCAACACAATGGAATCCTTGGCTTCGTATTCCACTGGATCATCCAATGCCGATTTGTTTGGGACCGCACTTAGTGTTAAGCTGTCTTGCACTGTGCTATCCTTGAGAATATTGAATCCGGATGGAGGGCCGTCTTCCACTTGCGCCTGCCCGAAGAATGAGCAGAATAAAAACAAGATCAGTAGGATCCCTTTGTCAATGCTATGAGCGCATATGCAGTAGCTAAATGTCATCAGCCTTGGTACGGCAAAAGAAGCCCATATTTTAATGATTCACTGCACATCACGTCGTATTCCTGCTACAATAGAACGATTGATTGGACGTTGTATTTTTCCTGATGATAATTGCCCTTATGTTTTGCAAGGGTGTATCTTATATTTGAAACCCAATAGGAAGAAGCTAAGCTATGAAGATCAGCAAAGAAGTAAAGGTAGGTGTTCTAGCAACAATTGCAATTGCCATGTTTGTTGTGGGGTTCAATTATTTGAAGGGGCAGAATATTTTTACTTCATCAAACAACTATTATGGAGTCTATAAAAAGATAGATGGCCTTTTTGAATCCAATCCTGTCTTGATCAATGGTTTTAAAGTGGGACATGTCAGCAATGTCAGTATGGACAATTCCACTCTAGAGCTTACGGTAGAAATATCAGTGCCAGGTGATATTGAGGTACCCTTGAATTCTCGAATGAGGATAATCAATAACGACATGATTGGCTCAAAAGCCATTGAATTAATATTGGGGGATACTTCAGTTTTAGCAACGGATGGAACTAGGTTGTTTTCTGAACAGGATGAAGGGATCATTCAAGCGGTTAGTGCAGTATTGACCCCATTAAGTCAAAGTGTAAATCGCGTGATTAGTGATATTGACACTGCCGTTGTAGGTGCCGATCTGGAGGGAACTCTTCGCGATGCCTCTCTTGCTTTACGCGCATTCAAGGAAACAGCAGACAAACTCAACCACATGTTAGACGGCAAAGATGAGCAGTTTGATCAAATCTTTGTGAATGTAGAACGCACGACTTCAGAACTGAGAGGTCTAGCCCCCAAAATAGATAGTATAGCCAGTCAATTGGAGAGAACAACTGCTTCGATCTCAAAAATTGAACTAAACGAAACCATCGAAGAGATAAATGCTCTCGTCTTGGAATTGAACAAGACCACTATGGCCATCAATGAGGGTCAAGGAAGTCTGGGAAAATTGGTCAACGAAGACGAGTTGTACCAGAATCTCGATGCTACTATCCTGCAGCTCAAGGCGTTGCTTGTAGATATCGAAAATTATCCAAGTCGCTATACAGGGATAACCCAACGTCAGCGAAAAAAAGCGGAAGCAGCTAAAGAAGAAGAGGAGCTGGAAAAGTAACCTAGGTTACACAACAATCGCCACTTATAGTCGTTTATACATTAATGTTTAACAATAAATTAACATAAACTTGACGAGTTTATTTTTTAAGCTATTGTTGCAACATTAAATCCTTAGAAGTGTAAATTTACTTAGTAATAATAAGGTTAGGGAAAAAGCGGACTCTGTCCGCTTTTTTATTGGAAGAAATTCTCTCCGAGAGTTGAGATTTTATGTCTAATTCTAAATGGCATTATCATGGCATGCGGAGATGGGAAATCCTCCCTTTCAGATTAGTTGACAGCCTTAATTGCAGATCCTGAAATGACAAAACTGGAATTCAAAGAGGGTACATCCAAATACTGGTGTAATTGCTGAAGATGACAAGGCTAAAAGAAAACCATCGCATTGAATGAAGACGGCTGTCAACACATATAAGTTATGAGGCTAAATGAAAATCAAAACAGCCTTGCCAATTTCTTAATCAACGAGGGACCGCTGTAGATAAATCCTGTATAGATTTCGATAAGGTCAGCTCCTGCTTCAATTTTTGTTTGTCCATCTTCTGCAGTTTCAATTCCACCTACACCTATAATGGTCATTTCGCTTTTAGACCTAATGTGTTTTACAAATGAATTGGAGACCGCGAGCACAGGAGCTCCGCTCAATCCGCCATCACCAATGGAATTAATAGTCCTGGCTGAACTAAATTTTAAAAGCGTTCTATCTACACTCGTGTTAGTGGCAACAATGCCTTCAAAATTGAGTTGGGCTTGTAAGGCTATTATATCATCCAATTGCTCAAAGCTCATATCTGGAGCAATTTTTAAATACAATGGCTTTGAGATCTTCTGAGAATTCCTGTACTCAATGAGTGGTTCCAGAATAGCCTTAAGAGAATTAATGTGCTGCAGTTCTCGTAAATTGGGGGTGTTAGGCGAACTAACATTAACAACAAAGAAGTCCGCTAGGTCATAGAGCTCTGTGTAGCAATAGTGATAATCTAATTGAGCTTCATCGTTCGGCGTGAGTTTATTCTTGCCAATATTAACGCCGATGAGCATATCGCAAGCCTTGTTCTCTCTGCGGAAAGACTCCAATCTGCCCTTCAAAGCTTTGACACCTTCATTATTGAATCCCATTCTGTTGATTAAGGCATGGTCGTGCCTGAGCCTAAATAACCTGGGTTTGGGGTTGCCTCCCTGTGGTCTTGGAGTAACTGTTCCAACTTCTATAAAGCCAAAATTTAAGGCATTTAAAGCGTACAAGAATTTGCCATCTTTATCAAAACCCGCAGCCAGTCCAACGCCATTCTTCAAATGCATACCATCTACATTTTTGCGATGATTATCAAACTGAAAATTATTGGATACTCCAGGTAGGTAAAGACTTAACTTTAGCATTTTCATCGTGAAGTAGTGAGCGCGTTCGGCCGGCAATAAAAACAACAGCCATCTGAGGATCTTATACATGGGTTGAGGCAAAGTTTATTTAGAACAATTTTAATGTCCAAATAAAATTTACTCTAATGGAAACAAGCTCTTAGCTTTGTGGTTATTTAATTGATGAGTATGACCGGATCAAGTATTGGAAGAAAGGTAGTCATGGCGCTCTCGGGCCTGTTTCTTGTAAGCTTTCTCTTACTGCATTTTGCAGTCAATTTCGTTTCAGTATTTAGTGCTGATGCCTATAACCAAGCTTCTGAATTCATGGGCACTAATCCCATAATTCAGTTTTTACTGCAGCCAATACTCATTCTCGGGGTAATTGTACACTTTGTAATGGGCATGGTTATAGAATACCAAAACAGGTCAGCTAGAAATGTCAAGTACGCCATGTTCAAGGGCAGCGCTAATTCCAATTGGATGTCTCGCAATATGATTTATTCGGGCATAGTCGTACTCTTGTTTCTAGTCCTTCACTTCTTGGATTTCTGGTTTCCAGAAATGAAATTTAAATATGTAGAAGGTCTTTCTGATCCCAATCGCTACTATCACGAATTACTAGAGGAATTTGAAAACCCTATTAGGGTATGGGTTTATGTTTTATCATTCATAGCCCTAATGCTCCACTTATTACATGGATTCCAATCTTCATTTCAATCCGTGGGTTTTAATCACAATCGCTATTCACCTCCATTGAAAAAGCTGGCCAATGCCTTTGCCATTGTAATTCCGCTGGGTTTCATATTTATCGCTTTGTTCCACCATTTTTCACACGCCTAATATGTTAGATTCCAAAATACCTGATGGTCCAATCAAAGACAAATGGACTTCACATAAGAACAATATAGATCTGGTAAACCCCGCCAATAAAAGGAATATCGATGTAATCGTTGTTGGAACGGGTCTCGCCGGTGGGTCTGCAGCCGCAACCCTCGCCGAGTTGGGATATAATGTCAAGGCATTCTGTTATCAAGATTCGCCTAGAAGGGCGCACTCTATAGCCGCTCAGGGTGGAATTAATGCCGCAAAGAATTATCAAGGTGATGGCGACTCTGTGTATAGGTTGTTCTATGACACAGTTAAGGGAGGTGACTATAGGTCAAGAGAAGCCAATGTTTATCGTCTAGCCGAAGTGTCGGCAAATATTATAGATCAATGCGTTGCTCAAGGCGTGCCATTTGCAAGGGAATATGGCGGTTTGCTTGACAATCGATCTTTTGGAGGAGTATTGGTGTCCAGAACATTCTATGCCAAAGGCCAAACAGGTCAGCAATTGCTTTTGGGTGCTTACTCTGCGATGAACAGACAGATTGCAAGAGGCAAGATTCAAATGTACAATCGTCATGAAATGTTGGATGTGGTGGTGGTTGACGGCAAAGCAAGGGGAATCATCGCGAGAAATTTAGTTACAGGCGAAATAGAAAGACATTCAGCACATGCTGTTGTTGTGGGGTCTGGAGGATACGGCAATGTCTATTTTCTCTCCACAAATGCCATGGGGTCTAACGCCACTGCAGCATGGAAAATTCATAAGAAAGGCGCATATTTTGCCAACCCGTGTTATACTCAAATTCACCCGACCTGTATTCCCAGGAGCGGTGATTATCAATCCAAATTGACCTTGATGTCCGAATCGCTCAGAAACGATGGACGAATTTGGGTACCGAAGAAGAAAGAGGATGTCATGGCTATCAGAGAAGGTAAGTTGAAGCCAACACAGATATCTGAAGAGGACAGGGACTATTACTTAGAGCGGAGATATCCCGCATTTGGCAACCTTGTTCCAAGAGATGTGGCCTCAAGAGCGGCAAAAGAACGTTGTGATGAAGGATATGGCGTGAATGCTACAGGTGAAGCGGTCTATTTGGACTTTAAAGCTGCTATAGAACGCTATGGCAAGGAGCAGGCTAAGATCAAAGGGGAGGCCAATGCCTCAAAAGAAAGAATAATCGAATTGGGAGAAAAGGTAGTCGAAGCCAAATATGGTAATCTATTTGCCATGTACGAAAAAATCATAGATGAAAATCCATATAAAACCCCGATGATGATCTATCCTGCGGTTCATTACACCATGGGTGGTGTTTGGGTGGATTACAACTTGATGACTACCATTCCAGGTTGCTACGCAATAGGAGAAGCCAATTTCTCAGATCACGGCGCTAACAGGCTAGGAGCTTCGGCCTTGATGCAAGGATTAGCTGATGGATACTTTGTCTTGCCTTACACCATTGGCAATTATTTATCCAAAGATATTAGAACGGGAACTATACCAACGGACAGTGCAGAATTTGAAGAAGCAGAAAAAGCGGTCAGGGAAAGAATAGAATTCTTGATAACAAATAAAGGCACTCATTCTGTTGATTATTACCACAAAAAATTGGGTAAGATCATGTGGGATAAATGCGGCATGGCTAGAAATGAAAAGGGCTTGAAGGAAGCGATGGACGAAATCCGAGCGCTGAGGGAAGATTTCTGGAAAAATGTCAGTGTCCCAGGAGATGCCGATGAGTTGAATCCCGAATTGGAGAAAGCCGGAAGAGTTGCAGATTTCTTGGAGCTTGGAGAATTATTTGCAAAGGATGCCTTGGAGAGAACGGAGAGTTGTGGCGGGCACTTCAGGGAAGAATACCAAACTCCAGAAGGTGAGGCAGAGAGAAACGACCAGGATTTCACTTTTGTGTCAGCATGGGAATACAAAGGCGAACCAAGAGATGCAGTGATGCACAAGGAGGATCTCAAATTTGAAAATATTGAATTGAAAACCAGAAGTTATAAATAGGAATATGAATCTTACACTAAAAATCTGGAGACAAAAAAGTCCAAAAGATAGGGGAGCGATTGTGGACTATAAGGTGACAGATATTTCTGAACACATGTCCTTTTTGGAGATGATGGATGTGCTCAATGAGCAACTCATAGCTTCAGGAGAAGACCCCGTAGCTTTTGACCACGATTGCCGAGAGGGAATTTGTGGATCTTGCTCAATGTTTATAAATGGCGAAGCACATGGTCCGTCCAAAGGAACGACGACCTGTCAACTGCATATGCGTAGTTTTAAGGATGGAGATACCATCTTTATTGAGCCATTCAGGGCTAAAGCTTTCCCCGTAATCAAAGACTTGGTTGTAGATCGATCTGCCTTTGAAAGAATCCAACAAGCAGGAGGATATATTTCCGTAAATACTTCAGGAAACACACAAGATGCCAATGTGATTCCCATTCCAAAAGCGGATGCAGATTTAGCCATGGATGCTGCAGCTTGTATAGGCTGTGGCGCATGTGTGGCTACGTGCAAGAATTCATCGGCCATGCTGTTTGTGGGTGCGAAAGTTTCTCAGTATGCCCTGCTTCCACAGGGACAAGTAGAGGCCAAGGAGCGGGTGAGAAATATGGTTGCTCAAATGGATGCCGAGGGCTTTGGCAACTGCACCAATACCGGTGCATGCGAGGTTGAATGCCCCAAAGAGATTTCTCTCAATAATATCGCGAGAATGAATCGCGAATTCTTAAAAGCAAGCGTAGACTAATCGATGTTTACAGGAATTATAGAGACGGTTGTCCCTCTGCTTTCCAAAGAGCAGGAAGGAGAAAACATTCACTTCAGCTTTAAAACAGATCTAAGTGCTGAGTTAAAAATCGATCAAAGTGTGGCTCACAATGGTGTTTGCCTTACTGTGACGCAAATTGAGGGAAACAGCTATTCTGTAACTGCAATCAAAGAAACCCTTGACCTCAGCAATTTGCGTTCTCTCGCTCCAGGAGATTTAGTGAACCTTGAAAGAGGAATGCGCATGAGTGACAGATTGGATGGTCATATTGTTCAAGGTCATGTAGATGGAACGGCCATAATTAACTCAATTCAAGAAGAGGATGGAAGTTGGATTTTCAGCTTTGAACACAATTTAGATCATCGCTTAATCTTGCATAAGGGTTCTATCACCGTCAATGGAATTAGTTTAACGGTTACCTACAGCAAAGAATCCCTTTTCAAGGTCGCGATCATTCCATATACCTATCAGCACACTAACTTAAATGTTCTCA
>JAHEKB010000018.1:0-4600 GCA_024638525.1 Bacteroidota bacterium | reverse complement strand
GGGCAAATACGTCGCGAGTCTTCAGTCATAAACCATTGATCTTTTCAATCAGTTCTTTAGATAAAACACTCTCAAATTTTCTGGCGAAGAAAGCTTCGGAATCTTTAATTTCATTCAAATCGTCCAATTCAAGAATCTTGGGCGAACCCTTTCCTTCTTTGCCCAGCCATTTGACAAAGCGAATTGATGGTTTAATATCCTTGGCTAAAGAAGAATGCGCCAATATGGTAGAAACATAGAGCTCGTCTGGAAGCATGCTGAATTTCAACCATTTAAAAAAGGAAGGTTTGGCATGGGTATAGTTGACAACGAATTCAGCAGCCGATTTAGACAGACTCCACCAAGCGGAGCCGCCAAATAATTCTCCAAATAGCCCGGGTATTTTGCGTTTTAACTTGAGTCTCTTCTGCACGGCAATCAAGTTTAAAAGCACATTGCTGTACTTTGACCGATCTATGTAAGCATTGAAGTGAAATACATCCAATCTAGATAGGCCTCCATTATCCCAATGTTCAAATGGCAAGGGGAAGAATTCTAAAAAAGAGTGACCCCGGTTGTTGTCACTCATTGTGATCAACTCGCCAATAGGCCGGCACAATTGATCCTGACCACTTATCAAATGGTAGTGAGCATAAGGTTGGTATTTGATCGCATTATCTAACAACATAAGACTGGAAGCAAGAATATTCCAACTTCCCCATCTGCTAGCGTATTTCTGACTTCTAAACACCAGTCTAGGGTGGGACCATACCTCATCCCAACTGTTTTGTTTTCGGGTTCGCTTGTCCAAATGCAAAAAGACATCGCATTGGTCATTCAACTGCTCCAATAGATTGAGTACTAAAGCGGGATCTTTATGAGCCGTGATTAGAAAGGCTTGTTTCACCCTTGCTCGCTATTCATATAGAAGCTCAATGCGCCTGAAGGGCATTTTTTTACTTGCTCAATAAGCTCCTGGGTGCTCGCATTTTCTACTTGAATCCAGGGTCGTTCTTTCGGTTTGAAAACTGTTGGAAGGCCTCTAGCACAATTTCCTGAATGGATGCATAATTCATTTTTCCATACAATGGTGACTTCTCCATTGCTGTATTCTTTTTTTATGGACTTCATATCAAAACAGTGTTTACGGTTAACGATCTGCTCAGTACTTTATGTATTGGACATTTGGTTGCAATTAGCGCCATTCGCTTGCGTTGAGCTTCATCTAGATTTGCCTCCAGCTTGACAGTGACATCTAGACAAGGATCTTCTGCGTCATAGATCTTGTCGCACGCTACTTCTACTTCAATAGCATCAATCGGCCACTCTTTGCGATCAGCGTACATTTTTAATGTTATTGTCGTGCAAGAAGCCAGACTTCCCGCAAGTAACTGCTTTGGAGTCATTCCGAGGTTCTGACCATTCTTGTCCAATGGCTCATCGGCAATGATTTGATGGTTGTGATCCCATATTTTAGTCGTGTAATTCTTCGCATCCAATCGTGCGATGATATAAGGTAGTTTTGATTCTTGCATTGGCCGCAATTTAAAGAAAAGCGACCGAAATTAAGCTATGAAACCAATAGGCTGCAGCCTCTCTGATCTGCCAGATCTAGCCGACCTAAAACCTCAAAGCTTCCATCGTCAAACGACTGGCCAAGATCGTCAGTAGCGATGAATGCACACGAATTGAGATTAGCCAGATCGATGATGTTGATTGCCCCCCTCTTGCTGTATTCCTTTGATAAAGGATCATTGTCTGCTCTGATGCTTATTCTCATCCATGGAGGAGGATGGTAACGTCCACTTGAATCGCTATAGGCCTGACTGAACAGCTCGGTCATTCCGTATTCAGATCTGATTAGAGCTTTGGGAAAGGAGCGACTGATCTTTTGGTGAACTTGTTCCCTAGTAAGTTCCTTTTTTCTGCCTTTCATGCCTCCGGTTTCAATAATAAAAAGATCGCTTTTGTTGGAACAGTAAGCTTCGGCAAAATCGAGGAGCGCAAAACTTACTCCAAACATTAGGATGGGCTTAGTTGATTTTAACCTTTCGTATAATGCTGGATGGTCATACAAATAAAAATATGGTTCGGAGCCATTTCCCTGCTTTGCAAAATAATTGACCATCTCAACCAATGATGAATTTTTCCTTTCGAGATAGGAGGGGAGCAGTCCCACAATTTCGTACTTGTTAATTGGACCAAAATTTCGTTCAAATATGCTCTTACAATTTTGATGATACGCCTCCAAGTCCTGCACGTAGTGAGAAGATTGTCCAATACCACTGGTGCTGCTGCTCAGAAAGTGGCGTTTGGGACTTATACCTTGGCACAATACCTTATGAGTTTTGAAAAAGGCGATAGGCAGGTATGGAATGCTTTGAACATTATCAATGGAATCGGGTTGTACATCAATTAGATTGAGGTAGTCCGCAAATACCTTATTATTTTTGGATTGGTAATGAAATAAGCGCAGGGCTAGCTCGTTAAACTGCTGAGCATCACATTGCCATATCTCATCCATGTCTATTGGACATTCCATATCGACCGCGAAGATAGCCATAGCAATTCTGCTGTTTGGATTTTTATCCTGCGGCAAAGAAGAAGCTGGAATCAGTGAGGTTCCAAGTATTGAATTCGAGTCTATTGAATTAATTAAGAACGTAAATGAGAAAGATTCTGTAGTTCGTATTAGCTATAAATTTAAAGATGCTGACGGTGATATTGGCTTGGGTGCCACAGACACTGTGCCTCCCTTCAACAGGGCAAGCGAGTTTTGGCAAAATTCGCCAGTGAGGATTTTTCACAAAACCGGGAATCAGTTTGAAGAGCTTATAAATCCTGGAACCAATCAGCCATTTGACCTTCCATCTGAACGAATTCCTAGAATCACACCGGAGGGAAAAAACAAAACGATCAGCGGAAGAATAACCATTATCCTACCCGCTAACCCCCTCAATACTCAGCCGCAGTTGGTCAAATATCAGCTAAGGTTGATAGATCGCAAGCTGAACATCAGCAATACCATAGAAACCCCCGAAGTTCAATTGACACATTAATTGTATGCTTAATTATACAGTTAGGACAAAGGCTAAATTGCTGAGAACGCCCATTATAACTTGCATTTTTGGTTATGTTTGCGGCGATTAGAAAAGGTAGCACGGTTTATGTATCTCTTTAGGCAGACAAAGAATATGAACATGAAGAAAATAGGAATCGCTCTTTTCGCTGTCTTGTTGAGTTTTATCCCTTTGACAAGTCAAGCACAACGTTTTGCCTATGTAGATACTGAGTACATTCTATCTCAGCTACCCGCCTATAAATCTGCACAGGCTCAGTTAGATGAACTCAGCAAGCAATGGCAGGTGGAGATTGATGAAATGTACGAAGAGATCGATCGCATGTATAAAGAATACCAAGCAGAAAAGGTTCTTTTGACCAAAGACATGCAGACCAAAAGGGAAAATCAGATAATAGAAAAGGAAAGAGCAGTAAAGAAACTGCAAAATGAGAAATTTGGTTATGACGGAGAACTATTCAAAAAGAGACAGGAATTGGTTCAACCCGTTCAGGACAAAGTATATGATGCAATCAATAAAGTGGCCAAAGACAATGGCTTGGATTTCATCTTTGACAAAAGTGGAGGAATGCTGATGTTGGTTTCCAATCCAAAGTTTGACCGAAGCGACGAAGTGCTGTCAGAATTGGGAGTTGTTCCAACCGATGATCCTTCTTCTGATGGGGATATACCACCGTCAAATAATATGCCTCCGCCCCCGGGCTCTGATTCAGATAGAAATTTAAACAGAAACCCCAATACAGACTCAGACAATTTACCGCCTAGATAAACGTAACAAACATGAAAAAAACAATCATAGTATTAGCATTGATCGTAGCTGCATTCACAGTGAATGCACAGAGTAAAATAGGTCATATCAACACCAGTGAATTAATCGAGATGATGCCGCAAACAGATTCTGTCCAAAAGAAGCTTCAAAGCATACAAGCGCAATGGGAACAGATCTTATCTGAAAAAGATGCAGAGATGCAGGCAAAATATCAAGCTTTGGTTAAACTGAGTGAAGATCCAAATGCATCTATTGAGATCCTTGAACTTAAGAAAAGCGAATTAGAGAAGTTGCAGTCTTCTTATCAGGAGACCAACACTCAAGCAAATGCAGATTTGCAGAAAAAGCAGCAGGAGTTTCTGCAACCACTTTTGGATGCGGTGCGTGCTGCCATTGAGCAAGTAGCTGAAGAAAAAGGCTTTGACTACATCATTGATTCAACGGAAGGAAGTGCCCTTCTCTATTCAAACCCATCTTCTGATATAATGGAAGATGTTAAGACCAAATTAGGAATTTAACATTGAACAATGCGTCTCAACCAATAGGCGTTTTTGATTCAGGCTTGGGTGGTTTAACCATTCTCAAAGCCTTGAAAGAGTTGTTACCAAATGAGCAGTTCATCTATTACGGTGATACTGCTCATTTGCCTTATGGTGAAAAATCAGCAGATGCGCTTAGGACATATGTGAGTTCCATATCTGGATTTCTGAAACAGAAGAAATGCAAATTGCTGGTGGTTGCATGCAATAGTGCATCAACAGTATTGGATCAAA
>JAHEKB010000196.1 GCA_024638525.1 Bacteroidota bacterium | reverse complement strand
CATTATAAATCGTTGGAATATTTCTCTCCAATTAAAGGGTTTAGAAAATATACCTCAGCACGGTGGTGTGATATTCGCAGTGAATCACCCTTTAGGAGGCATGGATGCCATTGCTCTTGCACATGCTGTTGCTCCTTTTCGCAAAGACATGAAGTTTCTAGTAAATGATATCTTACTGAATTTGGATAACCTTAAGAATCTGTTTGTAGGAGTTAACAAAGTTGGACCCAATGCACCGAAATCGCTGAAAGGTGTAAACGAATTATTTGCTAGTGATCATGCCATTTTTCTATTCCCGGCGGGCTATGTGAGCCGAATTCATGAAGGTAAAATAAGGGACTTTCCATGGAAGAAAACATTCATCACACGATCCAAACGCAATGAGCTTCCGGTTATTCCGGTGTTTATAGATGGGAGGCTCAGACCTTTTTTCTACAATCTTTATAGACTGCGAACTTTTCTGGGAATAAAAGCGAACGTTGAAATGCTGTGGCTAGCTAATGAACTTTATAAGCAGCATGGAAAAACCATAAATATTACATTTGGGGAACCCATTTCTCACAACGCATTTGATGACACAAGGTCAGATATGGAGTGGGCTCAATGGGTTCGATCGAAAGTATACAATTTGTCATGAGTATTGATCTCAGTTATATCGCACCAGCAGTAGATAAAGCAGTCTTGAAAAAGGAGCTCAATGCCGAGCGCTTTGTGCGTTTTGCTAACAAAGGCAGCAATGAGATCTATGTGGTAAACCAATTGAATTCACCTCATGTGGTAAGAGAGATTGGAAGATTACGCGAACTCACCTTTGCCACTGCAGGCGGAGGCACTGGCATGCCAATGGATCTAGACGAATTTGACACCTCTGACAATTGCTATGACCAACTGATTTTGTTCAATAGAGAAGAGGAAGAAATTGTAGGCGGCTATCGCTTTATCGATTGCTCTAAAGCCATCACCGCCGATGGCATAGC
This sequence comes from Bacteroidota bacterium, assembly GCA_024638525.1. Classification (GTDB taxonomy): domain Bacteria; phylum Bacteroidota; class Bacteroidia; order NS11-12g; family UBA9320; genus JAHEKB01. The sequence continues at coordinate 3,695 of JAHEKB010000196.1, read as the reverse complement.
GCTTTCCACTGCCCATTATTTCAACTTTTCCGAGCGCTTTGTCAAGGAATATCTACCCGTGACCATTGAATTGGGAAGATCTTGGATACAACCCAAATACCAGCCTTCAGTAGATGCGCGCAAGGGCATTTTTACTCTAGACAATTTGTGGGATGGTCTGGGCGCCATTGCCATAGACAACCCACATATCAAGCATTTCTTTGGAAAGGTTACCATGTATACTTCTTATAATGCAGAGGCACGCGATGCGGTTTTACATTTGATGAATTACTATTTTAAAGACCCCGATCTATTGGTAGTTCCCAAAGAACCCCTGCGTGAACTCAGCGACATTACATCTTTTAAGGAGGAATTAAAAGGCCTAGAATTCAAAGAAGGCATGAAACTGCTCCTGCGCTTCGTCAAAGAACGCGGAGAAGCAATACCACCCCTCATCAATAATTATATGCAATTGTCCCCGAGCATGAAGGCCTTCGGCACCGCCCTCAATCCAGACTTCGGCGATGTGGAAGAAACTGGAATTCTGGTAACTATTGATGATATTTATGAGTCAAAGAAAGAACGGCACATTAGTACTTATCTTTCGGAGAAGAGAGTGTAGTCGACTAACTATGAGCGGAGATTCACGGGGGCTACGCTCCCGCCTCCCCATGACCAATATAGCCCTTTCAAATCCACCATTCAAACAAACTTTATCTATGTGCCTCTATTTTCAATACGCGCACTTAGAACTTCAATATTGCTCGAAGATTTAGCCTTCTTCCAGTAAGATAGTTGGGCACCCCATAGATGTTGTTACTAAAATCCCTGAAGAGGTTGTAAGATATGGTGTTGTTCACTTGCAACAGATTAAAGACTTCTAAACTAACCCAAAGTGACTCTGACCCACCGAGCCAAGAAGGTTTATATCCTTGTTTACCGCTGAACACTACTTTTGAGAAACCAATATCCACCCTGCGGTATGGAGGTATAGTAAACCCTTCTTTATAGCGTCGATCACCGTCAAAATAAAAAGGCAATCTCGAGCCGAAGATTAAATTTAAATTCATCTTATACGATGGATTTCTGGGGAGCTCATCCTGAAAGAGAATGGAAAAATTCACTCTTTGGTCTGTAGGTCTGCGCAGCCAATCACTTTTGACCCTTTCGCCACTTTCATTGGTGTAGTATATCCTCTCTCTGGTTGACAAAAAAGAGAAATTGAACCAAGACTCAATCCCCTGAATAAATTCCCCATTGACCCTTGCATCCCAACCATAGGCATAACCTTGAGAGCTATTTTCAGCCAAGTACCTGATTCTAACATTATCAATTACATAGGGTACCATTCTATCCAGGTATTTATAATATACTTCGGTGATAAATTTAAATGGTCTATTCCAAGCTTTGAAATTCAAGTCACCCCCGAGTACAAAATGGATGGAGCGTTGTGCTCTGAGGTCTGAATTAATTTGGCCTTGCAGATTTCTCAATTCCCTGTAGAATGGCGGCTGGTAATAGTAACCGATTGCCGCTTTGATCAGCCAATCTCTTCGTGCCAGGCTGTCAAATTGATTGCTGTTCTCCAACTGACTGATCAAGGTATCGTTGAATTTCTTATTTGGCTCAAAACTGAATTGAACACGAGGGGATATGACATTCTCATTATTAAAGGTCCAATAGTTTGTTCTCAAACCGTAGATCAATCTAAAAGCATTGGCTCTATTCAATGTCAGATTGTGCTGAATATAGGCATTGAACCTACTGGATTGTATGGAGATATCCGCTTTCAAATATTCATCCAACAGAATTTGATCCTTGCTATTGGCCTCACTAACTGTTCTTACATTATAACCTGAACTATCGTTGTACCTCCATTCTTTTAGAACATCTTCTATGGATTCGTATTTGTATTCAGCACCCCATCTAAACACCCCATTTGACACTAGCCTTCGCGCTTTGTGGCTCAAGGTAAAAACATTGGCCCTCAAGTCATTTCTGGCATTATCAATAAAATAGCCCAAACCGAGATTCCTTCGCACATTGGCGAAATCATCTGAACCCAAATTTGTTTCCAATTCGTCCAAGCGATAAGCGCCCTCGACAGTGAAGTGTTCTCTTTCAGTGGTGGTATAAGCCGAAGCGATGAGTTTATACTCTTCTTTTCTGTTTGGCTTATAGCTCAAGTTCAGCCCGTTGATCAAGGTAGAATATTGCATCAACTCCTGCCCGCCAAAAGCCACAAAGAGTCGAAAAGCTGAATTGACATTACCAAAATTGGTGGTTTGTGATTGCGGGACAACCAAATACCTATTCTGAGAAAAGCTAAACAGCCAGTTCAACTCCACTTCGGTATTGAAATGATAGCGAATCAATGATTGAATGTCATAGAATCTAGGCTTATAATCTCCTTGCACATCAAGGCTCCCAAGTAGATATTGGTTAGAGCGATAGCGCACCCCCAATAAGTAACTCAAGCGGGTATTGAGGAAAGAACCCTCGTGATGAAAGTTCGCGCCCAATAAACTCAATTGAGCCGTCCCTCTAGCCGAATCGGGCTCTCTGTAGGTGATATCCAAAACGGAAGACAATTTGTCTCCATACCTGGCTTCAAAACCACCGGCAGAGAAACTCAAACGTTCTATCAAGTCCGGATTGATAACGGATAATCCTTCCTGTTGACCGCTGCGGGCCAGAAATGGCCTATACACTTCAATGTCGTTGACATAGACCAGATTTTCATCAAAATTTCCACCTCTCACATTATAACCTGAAGACAGTTCTCCACCGGCCGTACTAATACCTAGGCCAATGCTTTTCAGCGTTTGCTCAAATCCAGAAGCAACGGGAAAACCTTCAATGGTCTTAGGAGAGATATCAATGACAGATGGTAGCTCTCTTCTCCTCTGAGCACTTGCAGTAACACCTTGAATTTCAAAAATATGTTCTATAGTGAAATCAATCCGGTACTCCTGTCCTGGTTTAAGCGGTGCAATAACTGCTCTTTTCTCTTTGCCCAAAAAACTCACATAGACATTGAGCATCTTGTTTGCCGGCACCTCAAGGATATAATACCCAAAATCATTCGAACTTGTATTGAGTCCTTCGTCTTCCAAGGCAATAAAGGCTCCAACCAAAGACTGATTCTCTTTGTCTGATATTCGACCCTTTAAAACAGCAGAGCTCTGACCGAGGCTCAATATAGGTAGTAGTAAGAAGAGATATGGTAAGCAAAACCTCAAAGGCTGTATAACGGCTATTTTGTTCTAGTATTGTTTTAAGGCACGGATGGTTTGGCTTGGATTTTCCGATGAAAAAACGGTATTGCCTGCCACCAAAACATTGGCTCCGCATTCCAAAAGTTTCTTATAATTCTCCATATTCACTCCACCGTCGACTTCGAGGTATGGGAAATGATTTTTTCGTTCAGAAATATTCTTTAATTGTACCAATTTCTCATAGGTGTTTTCAATGAATTTTTGGCCGCCGAATCCCGGGTTCACGCTCATAACGGTAACCAAGTCAATTTGCTCAAAAACATCATTTAATAAATGCACAGGAGTATGAGGATTGATGGCAACTCCCGCTTTCCCTCCTGCATTTCTAATGGCAGATAAGCTTCTGTGTAAATGCGTACAGGCTTCGTAATGTAAAGTCAATATCTCAGCTCCAGCTTCTATAAATGCATCAATATACCTATCCGGATCAACGATCAT
>JAHEKB010000017.1 GCA_024638525.1 Bacteroidota bacterium | reverse complement strand
TATCAATCATGCTTTGCATGCTTGCAAACTCCCAAACGGCATCAGATAACATTTCTGGTTCTGCATAGACTCCTGAATTACGGCCAGTGGACTCATATTCCAAATCACCCACCGTTAAGGCCATCAGATATGAACTAATGGGCTGTTCCATTTTAAATGAATAAACACCGTCTTCTTGCTTTTCTCTTCCGTTCTCCGCACTCATTAGAGCCAAAAGTTCTGGCTCAGTTCTAATAATTGCCTCATAAGTGAATTTAACCCCGGGACCATCTTGTAAGGGTATCCAAGTCCTCGCTAAAATCGCTTGGGATTGACTGAATAAGAATGGATGCTCTTTTCCTAGAGTTTGTTCTTTAGATAACCACTGCAGAGCTTCTGCTTTTGGGCTGGTTTCATAAAAGATCTTTACCGATTTTGTCTCTGGTTCAATGTCTATTATTAAGGCTTCCCCAAAATGCTCGACGCTCTGATCTAATTCAAAATGGGGCTCTTTTCCATTATCAAGAATAATCCCTTCGATGGAAAGCTCTCTAGTGTCTAGGATAAGTTTGTCAGTTTGGGCCAGTTGTTCTATATCTAATTCGGCCCAGCCGCTTAAAACCTCCCTTTCAAAATCAACCTCTAGGTCGAGCTTTAGGTGCTTCATTCTTACTTGGTTAAAATTGGCAAAGGAATGGGGGTCGTTACTTAGTACTGGCATGGTGGACTCTGTTATTTTATTGTCTGATTTACAGCCACTTAAGGCAAAAAATAGGATTAGAATTAATCCTTTTATCGTATTTTTCATAAAGATTTGAGCAAAGCAAATTGAAAAGCTCAACAAAGCAAAGAAATATTTCTAAAGCCCTGTCGTTAGTAGAATAATGCCTTGTTTGGTATTAAAAAAATGCTATTTTCGAAGACTTTTTCAAGTAAGCTATGCCAGAATGGCAAGGTATTTGATTTAATAAAGACAAGATGAAAAAACTCACACTAACTATTGCCGCACTGAGCTTTCTAGGCTTTATGTCATTCGCCCAATGGGAGGATTATGACGATTCCTACGATTATGGTTCAGAAGGCAGCTACGATTATGATGAAAATGGAGGTGGCGCAATTGCTGACTCTAGTGAAGCGGTAGATGATTGGGATGAAAGCAGCTGGGATGGAGGCGAGTCCTTCGGTGGTTACATGGACATTGATTATGTACGTTCAGCAAGACCCAAATTTGAACACCGCCCTTATGAGCGATTTACAGGTATGCCGTACGATTCGGCTACCGAATTGGTCACTTATGTAGAGGTGGTTGAGGTAATCATTCGAAATGATTTCCTTGGCGAACCCTATGACTACGCGGATTCACTCCAGGCTAGAGCCTTGAAGTGGATGGCGGCACAATTTGGCGAGAAAGAAGCCAAGAAAATGATTGACGAATCAGGACCGGACACAAAAAACCGCGAAGGTCTTACAATCAACGCATTAGCTGAAATTCCATTGTTGGTACAATTGAATGAATATGCCAAAAACAAGGCCGGCAGATTGAAGTTTGATATGGAGTTGAGATTTAAGGACGGTAGATACCGCTATAAATTCAACAACTTCATTCATGTTGAAGAGGATTATATTGAGGGCAATGAACCCATGGAAACTTATTTAGAGTACTACATGGATGCCAAAAAGAATATAAAAGAGAACGATCAGATATTGATCGCGACAAACAACACCATGAACACCATGATAAATGAACTCAAACGCACCTGCGCAGATGAGCCATTCATTGATGATGATGACTGGTAGAACGAATTTAAAATCCCTCCAAACGGAGGGATTTTTTTTTGAATGTATATGAGAGTTCACATCCTTCTTATTATCGCTTTTTTTCTTTTTAATGCCGAAGCGCAAACCAAGGCAGGTTTTTTAAATACCGGAATAGAGTACAACTACTACCCTGCTGGTCACATGATTGGATTACAATCTGAATTGGCCATATTGAGAAACAGTCATAAAGAAGCATTCGCCAATCCACACCATAGTATAAATTTGAGGCTGGGCGTAAACATTGCAAGACGTAAAGATTTTAGCGGTTTAAATGATGATGAAAGGGGCTGGGGGCCAGGAATATCTGTGGGATACAGATACTACGTCAGCAAAAATTGGAGGGCGGGGTATGCCGGACTATATGCAGGAATTAGAACAGATTACTGGCACATGAACATAGACTGGAAAGACGCTAAACATAACCCGACTTCAGGCACTACGCAGATTGGAGTGCTACAGCCTAAGATTGAGCTGGGCTACAAATGGCCAATCAGGCAATACGACATTATTTTGGGTCTGTCCAATGGATTTGAAATCAATGTAATTTCCAAAGGAAAAGACGTGGGTCAGGGTTTCATTTCCGAAGGGCAATTAGTCATCGCAAGACGCTTGTACCAATAATCACTTTTTAAAGATTTCTACTCGTTTAATTCTAGTGGTAAGCTCCGTGAATTTACCTTTGAATTTCGTGGCTCTGACAATGTGATTGTCTATCCAATGATAATTCCCTCCCCTGGGCTTGCCATATACCACCCCGTGATACTTAAAGCCATTTTTATCCAGCCAATCTTCTGTAACCTTTTTGTGGTCCTCTGTCCGGGATGTAAAGAAATAGATATTGTGACCTTGGTCAAACCACCGATTTAAGACTTCAAGTGCATCGGGAAAAGGTTCGCAAGTTGCCATGCGTTCCGGTTGTTCATTGGGGATGTCATCGGTAATGGTTCCATCAATATCTATAAGGTAGTTCTTTATACCTTCTGGCAGATGAGGGCTAATCTTTCTTCCATCTTCATCAAAACCTTCATTGAGGTTTTGAGCAGGCCGTTTATGAATCATAAACTACGAAACTACTTCAACCTCCTGAAACTCCATAGCTTTTTTATACCTGACTATTTCAGAACGGATAGTTCTCAGTACAAAGGCAAAAACGGCTGCATCATCGGCATATCCCAAACCAACGATAAAATCCGGAATAAGATCAAATGGGTTGATGAAATAGATCATTGCGGCAACTACATAGATTACAGTTTTGGTCGAGAATTTATATATGCCTTTTAACCAAGCAGTCATGAGTTCGCGAAGGGCCTTGAGATCTGCGAGAAACCCTTGATCGAGATTAGCTTGCTCACGCTTTGCTTTCTTATTGGCATCCGTAACCAATTGTTTTAACTCATCCTTCTGTTGTATAAGTTTGCGGGCTGTTTTAATTGCCCTATTAAGTCCTTTAGGTTCCATAGTATTATTGTTGTGTTAAGCCTTCGATGAATAATAAGCAAAAAGCATACCTGCAAATGCATATCGCGGTCTTCCTATTTGGCTTTACTGCCATATTAGGCAAACTTATAACTTTAAAAGAGATCGCTTTAGTGTGGAACAGGCTTTGGATTGCCGTGCTCGGTTTGTTATTCATCCCTGGGGTAATAAGGGGAATTCAACATATTCCAGCAAAGAAGCGATGGACATTCGCGGGCATTGGAGTGATTGTGGCATTGCATTGGATTACCTTCTACGGCAGTATCAAGATCGGAAATAGTGCCTCCATAACACTGGCGTGTTTTGCAACAACTACTCTTTTTACTTCTTTTTTAGAACCCCTTATCACAAAATCTAAAATAAAGCCCATTGAGGTACTGATTGGAGCTTTCGTGATTCTTGGAATAGTGCTCTTGAGTGGTGTTGGCGAATACTACTATAAAGCCATAGCCGTAGGCTTACTTTCAGCCTTATTAGCGGCCCTCTTCTCCGTACTAAATAAAAAGCACATCATTGGATTCAATAGCATTTCCATTTCAGTAATAGAACTGGCTGCTGGATTTCTCTTCATCAGCCTAATTATGCCCTTCAGCAGTAATTACTTCCCACAAGAGAATTGGTTGCCACAAGGAACCGATTGGCCTTGGATATTAACCTTGGGCTTGCTTTGTACAAGTTTGGCCTATGTTCTTGCATTGAGCTCCTTAAAAGAACTCAGCGCCTTTGTATCAAACTTGAGTATCAATCTAGAACCTGTTTACGGAATTCTACTGGCTATTGTCATCCTAGGTGAGGCAGAAGACTTGAACGTAGACTTTTTTTTAGGCACTAGCATTATCCTGCTCGCTGTTATTCTCCATCCCATACTCAACAGGCTTGATAATCAAAGGAGAAAGAAGAAAGGGATAACTTAATTTTGCACGCTCATGCCTAAACGACATCTTGTAACCAGCGCATTGCCTTATGCCAACGGTCCCATTCATATAGGTCACCTCGTTGGATGCCTACTCCCTGCGGATCTGTACTCAAGATACTTGAGAATGCAAGATGAGGAAGTACTGTTTGTTTGTGGGACAGATGAGCACGGTGTCCCCATCACATTAAAGGCTAAAAAAGAAGGGAAAACACCACAGCAAGTGGTTGACGAAAATCACAAAATCATTAAAGATGCATTGGTTAATTTTGGTATCTCCTTTGACCATTTCTCAAGAACTACCAATAGCGAACACCACAAGACTGCAAGTGACTTCTTTGAGGTTCTTTATAAAAAAGGTGTTTTTATAGAAGTGCGCAATGAACAGCTTTTCGACCCCAAAGCAAAGCAGTTTCTTGCAGACAGGTATATCAGTGGAGAGTGCCCAAATTGCGGATATGATAAGGCTTATGGTGATCAATGCGAAAACTGCGGCAAGACATTGAGCCCGCAAGAACTCATCAATCCTAAATCCGCACTTACAGGTGAGGAACCCATCTTAAAAGAAACCCTGAACTGGTATCTCCCGCTAGACCGAATTCAAGAAGAATTTCTCAATGACTTTATAGAATCCAAGAAAGGGAAATGGCGCAGTACAGTCTACGGCCAGTGCAAGAGTTGGTTGAATGAGGGCTTGAGACCACGCGCAATGACCCGCGACCTCGATTGGGGTGTAAAAGTGCCTATTGAAAGTGCAGAGGGAAAAGTAATGTACGTTTGGTTCGATGCACCCATTGGGTATATCACCGCTACCAAAGAGGCCAGACCAAATGATTGGGAAAGATGGTGGAAAGACAATGATACAGAGTTGACCCACTTCTTAGGCAAAGACAATATTGTTTTCCATTGCATCATATTCCCTGCCATGCTTCATGAACACGGAGAATTCATACTTCCCACTCAGGTTCCCGCAAATGAATTTCTGAATTTAGAGGGTGAAAAGATTTCGACCTCACGCGATCACGCCATCTGGTTACATGACTATATTGATGAGTTTCCAGATAAGCTAGACGAATTGCGTTATACATTGACGTCAATCATGCCTGAAACCAAAGATGCCGATTTTACCTGGAATGATTTCCAAGCCAGGGTAAATAATGAGCTGGTTGCAATACTTGGAAATTTTGTAAATAGAGTGATGGTGCTCAGTCACAAATTCCACAAAGGCGTGATACAATCTGCAGACCTGGATGCCGACCTTCAGTCTAAATTGAATTCAATCCTTACCAAGATAGACTCCTCGGTTAGGAAAAACAGCCAAAGAGAAGCCAATGAGTTCTTTATGGAAATTGCCCGGCTAGGTAACAAATACTTGCAAGATCAAGCGCCTTGGCACCTTGCCAAAGAAGGTGACAATGAAGCGGAAATCGCTGTTTGCATGAGAAGCTGCCAAGAGCTGCTTTTCTCCCTGGGTAAATACAGTCAGGTCTTTCTCCCTAAAACTGCAGATAAAATACTTAAACTTCTAAATATCAACGACTATCGCACTAGCTTAATGGATGGACATCGGCTTGGTGAAGCCAGCTTGCTATTTGAGCGAATCGACGATGATGTAATTGAAAGACAAAGAGATAAACTAAAGAATAAAAACCAACCTAAAACACCCTTTAAACCCATGATCAACTACGAGGATTTTAGCAAACTTGACTTGCGCTCCGGAATAATAAAGGCGGCAAGCAAAGTAGAAAAGGCAGACAAGCTCTTGAAAATTACAGTAGACATTGGTTCTGAAGAAAGAACTGTTGTAAGTGGCATTGCTGAGCACTTTCAAGCCGATGACATTATAGGAAAACAGGTGTGCCTCTTGGTTAATCTAGAGCCCCGTAAGCTCAGGGGCATAGAAAGTGAAGGAATGATCTTGATGGCCGAGGATGCAGAAGGTCAACTTAAGTTTGTGAGCCCTGAAGAAGGCACTTCAGCAGGTTCTGTAATTAGCTGACAGACCATCTTGCCTTTTGCCCTGCCTTTTGTCAAGCTATCCAGGGCTAGGTCCAGTTTTGTAAAATCATGTACGGAATCAACAATGGGTTTTAGTTGGCCCTTTTCTACCATTTCGCTAATGGCTTTGAGATCCTCAGAATTAGTCTGCATCAGGATATACTCATAATTAATCCCATTGGCTTTCAGTTTTCTGAACAAGGACGCCCTTTGCAAGCTTAGAAGGAATCGAAAAAAGCGATTTACTCCTAATCTTTTCGCTGCTTTGGCATCAATGCCGCCGGCAATGTTTACCAAGGTCCCGCCTCTGTGAATGAGCTTTACGGCAGCCTTGCTGTGCTCTCCTCCTAAGCTATCGAGTAAAGCATGAACTTTATCCGCTTGAAGATAGTCCTCTCTATCGTACTCTATAACAACATCAGCTCCCAGTTCACTAAGCCATTTTGAGTTTTTACTGCTGGTTGTAGTGATCACTCTTAAGCCTTTAGCCTTTGCCATTTGGATTGCCAGAGTCCCCACTCCACCGGAGCCCGCATGAATGAAGATGATCTGACCTGCTTCTAGCTTGGCAGCTTCAATACATTGTAAAGCTGTCATCCCTGCAAGTGGCAGGGCTGATGCTGATACCAAGTCGATGTTTCTAGGTGCCAATGCCATTGCATTTTCCGGGCAAGAAACAAACTCTGAAAATGAACCGGTGTTTCTAGCTGGTAAGCAGCCAAAAACGCGATCTCCTTCTTTGAAGTTTTGAACAGCACTCCCTGTTCTCAAAACAATACCTGCAAAATCATACCCCAGTCTTGCCGGGAATTTCAAACGTTGAACCAGTTTGTATTGGCCCTTTGCAATTTTGAAATCAACCGGATTGAGAGAGCACGCATGATTTTGTACCAATACTTCATTATCCCTGAGAACCGGAGTATCCAATTCTACTAACTCGATGGCCTGTTTAGGTGATCCATACTTCTGCAATACCCAAGTTTTCATATCAATTCCCTATATGATTTAATGAATTTTTCCGCACTTGGACCTGATTTTAGTGTACACATTTACAATTATCCATTTTTGCTATATCTTGCAAGCAAGAATATAATTAAAAAAGAATCACAATGAAGAACCCAAAATTTGAGGTCTACAAAGACAAGAGAGGAGAGTACAGATTTAGACTAAATGCCAAAAATGGACAAGCAATTCTAGCAAGCGAAGGATATTCATCTAAGGCCGGTTGCCTAAATGGTATTGAGTCTGTAAAGAAAAACTCTGCTGAAGAAGCACGGTTTGACAAGCAGACAGCTAAAAACGGACAATTCTACTTCAACTTGAAAGCTAGAAATGGTGAAGTGATTGGCAAAAGCGAAATGTACACTTCAACATCTGGACGTGACAATGGCATCAATTCTGTGATGACCAATGCGTCTATCGCTCCTACTGACGAACTAGGATAAACTAAAAAAGATTCAAGCAAAGGCGGGCTGATGCTCGCCTTTTTTGTTAGTTGTTGATAAAGAGAGAGTTGCCCTGTCTGTTGACACGGTATGCCTTGAGGCCGCATCGGGAAGGTCCTTGAAGTAAGAAGCCGTCCCATTGGTACTCTGATCCACAGCAACTGACAAAGCCTGTATCGCTATATTGTCCACAACGCAATCGCAAATTTGTGCTGTCGACAGTAACGTAAGCACAGTCCTGATCAGATTGATAAGGACAGGTCCGCTCCAAGGCATAAAATACGTCATCAAAATAATGAACCAAGAACACCCCCCTATTGCCCGAAGACTCCAGGGTTATATGTTCACCTAAGTTTTGAAGGGCGAAGTAAGATGGCAAATCCATATTGATGACCTCATTGACTATTGCCTCAGGTATAAAACATTCACCGCTATAGGGATTATCGTCTTTGCACGATGAGCCAAATGACATCCCTAAAATAATTAATATGATGTACCTACACCACCTCATTCAGAATAATCATAGAAGCCCTTGCCGCTTTTTTTACCGTGAAATCCTGCCTGGACCTTCTTCTGCTGGATTCTATTTGGTCTAAACTTTTGGTCGTAATTGAACAATTCATACATGGATTCTGTAACAGAAAGATTCGTCTCTACCCCAATAAGGTCCATTAACTTAAATGGGCCCATTTTAAACCCTGAGCTCTCAATCAATTCATCAATTAGAGCGTGATCCGCGACATTTTCCTCTAGTACTTTAAGTCCTTCTACATAAAAATGTCTCGCAACGCGATTTACAATAAAACCGGGTGCGTCTTTGGCAACTATGCATTGCTTGCCTAAGCCCTTGACAAAATCAACACTTGAATGCAATACTTTTTCATCCGTTTGCTCAGCGCTGATCACTTCGACAAGCTTCATAATGTGAGCTGGATTGAAAAAGTGGATGCCTACTACCCTAGATGGATATTTAAAACCTGCTGCAATTTTGGTCAGTGGTATAGACGAAGTGTTAGAAGCATACACGCATTCTTCCCCATTAATATCAGCTAACTGATTCAATACCTTTAGTTTAACGTCCAATTTCTCAACTATAGCTTCAATAATCAAATCTGCATTAATCTCCTCTATTGAATGGCTATAGGACAAGCGGTCGAGGCTGCTGGCCATCACCTCGGCTTTTACTTTTCCAAGTTCAACTCCTTTCTGAAGATTTGCCTTTATTGAACTTGCTGCCCGGTCTAATGCAGAAGTATCAATGTCAAATATGGCAGTGCTGTGCCCCGCCATAGCACAAACCTGTGCAATCCCAATACCCATTACACCTGATCCTATTACTGCTACATTCATATTCTTTTAAAATTTTCTGGTACATAAAATGGAAAACCCGCAATTGGATCCGTCTTAAGATCGCTGTATGAAACTTTCGCTTCTGATTGCCTGTCGCCGGTGAAGAGTTTTGCCTCAACCCTAGTTGGAATCACATTTCCTCCCATGTTCTTGTACTCAAGATAAGTAAATTCCGCCGACTGAATGTGTTCCGTTGAGCTGAAAGCACTCAATAAATTGCGGTATTGCTCATTGATTCCAATAGTGTTCAATATGCTGCCTTTCTGACCTTGAATTCTACTGCTAGTATCTGTGAGGGTTAAGCTGTAAATTTCCTTTCTAAAAGGAGCATTGCCAAGCATAATATCCTGTATTTCTTTGAGTTCTACATCAAAACCTAAATAATACTTTAAGTAATCAACACTCCTCACCATATAGGTGTTATTCAATCGATTTATCAGGTGAAAACTATCCTTAGTTATCAATGCCCTAGCTGCCTCAAACCCAACCAGTGAAAACCTTGCCCAAAGAATGCTATCCTTCTTCATCATCAGGTTGACATTTACATTGGTCGTATTTCCGCGATCTGTAAAACCCAGCTTTGATTTTAATGAAAGATAATCGTAGTCCAATTGGTTTGACCAAAAAGCGTCCATTCGCTCAGCTGTAAGCTGTGCAAGTCTCACTTCTTTCTGACTTCCACAAGCCATTAAAAATGCTATCAGTGTTATGCTTAGTGCTCTTCTTATCATGGAGTGATAATATCCTTCAATTCTAATGTGCTTCCTAGCTGGCGAGCTCTGTTCAAGGATCGCTCTGCTAAATCATCTTTTCCCAGGCTTTTGTATATCTCAGCAAGATGCTCATGATATTCCATGCCGAGGGGATCGATACTTATGGCCTCTTTCAATAGTCTGATGGCCTCACTGCTATTACCTAGTTTAAACAATATCCATGCCTTTGTGTCCTTGTAGTATGGATTCCCTGGGTCTCCTTCTATCGCTTTTACAATCAACTCCAAGGCGTACTCTAGCTTAACCCCCCGCTCTGCCAAAGAGTAAGCGTAATTATTTAATACCAAAGCGCTCGTAGGATCCTCTAAAAGCGCCTCCTCAAAATACTCATCGACAAGATCATATCTCTGTTGCTCATTATAGACAGACGCTTTACAACTGAGTAATTCCAGCCGATCCAATCTGTCAACTGCTATATCCAAACCGTCATCGCAGGCCTTGAGGCATTCTTCGTAACGCCCCAGTTCGAGCAGTGCGTAAGCTCTGGCCAGATGAAATCCAGCAAAATTTGGGAAACGCGCAATGGCCTTTTCGGCATCTTGCAATTGCAGCTGAATATTTCCCATTTTAGAATCTATGCTAATCAATTTATTCCATGTTAGATGATCAGCACCATTAATTTCTACCGCCCTTTCAAAAAAGGATCGTGAGATCTCCAAGCTGTCGAGCTGATTGTAAATATCACCTTTCACAATGTAGGGGATGTCAAAGTCAGAGTATACTTCCATTAAAATATCGCTCAACTCCATTGCCTGGAATTTGATAATAGGGTCAGCGCGCATCCCCAAATAATAAGGAGAAAAACTCTTTAGTTTATCGCTCACTTCTATATCGCTGGCATAGAATGCTTTCTTCAAGTGAAGATAGCCCTTTAGCAGTTCACCCTTTTTGGTATAAAGCTCGTACAACAACATTTCTGTTCGTCCGAAACTAGAATCCAAGGCAGAGAGTTCTTCCAGTGCTGCGATGGCTTCTTCATTTCTACCAACGCTCATCAGGCTTTCAGCTAAATACCCTTTAAACTCGTGCTGGTCGGGGTAAGCGTCGACCAAATCCTGAATGGCTTGTACAGCTAAGTCCGTCTTGTCCAATTTCATATAGATGAATTCCTTGCGAGTCGCCGAGCTCTCTGAAACTCCTAATTCACTCTCCAATTGATCCAATAATTGAAGGGCTTTTTTTGGATTGTTGGCATTGAGGTATTGATTAACCGCTTCCATATAAAGATTGCCCGCCTTGGGTTCTTCTGCTATCATTCGCTCAAAGGTCTTAGCGGATTCTTCAAATTTTCCTACACTGTAATACACCTGTGCCAGTTGACCGCTGTACCAATGGTTATACGCTGAAAGCTTGACCGCTTTTTCGCTAAATTCCAAGGATTCCGAATACTTCTTGTCTCTGAAATACAAGCTCCCCAATTGGTACATACATTCGTGACAGTTGGGATCTAGGTCAAGAGCGGCCTGAAAATTCTCAATAGCCTGCTCTTTGTTGTTTAATACCTTTTGCTTGGCCCCTTCGTAGTAGTGCGTCTCAAACTTCTTGAGTTTTTTATACGGTAGCCTTGCGCCTGATTTAGCAGAGCCACAGCCGGACAGTAAATATCCCAGTATGACAATGCCGATTAATGCGCTTTTTTTAGTCAACTTTTAATGTAGAGTAATCACTCAGACTCACCTGATTAGACCTTCCGTCATAGATAACAAAATTTCCAAGCATGGAGTTCTCCAAATTTGCGTTCGTCAATGATGAATTAGACTGAATAATGCTGTTCTCAATAACGCTGTCTTCGATCACCGTATTATCTCCTACAGAAACATATGGGCCTATCTTGGCATTTTTTAGCTTGACATTCTCACCGATAAAGCAAGGTTCAATAACCTGAGAGTCTTTACTCTGTAGATCATCTGCAATCAACTTTTCGCCATTTGCATTGGCAAGAACTCTTTGATTGGCATAAACCGTTGCATTCTTGTTGCCGCAATCCCACCATTCAGTTACCTTGCCTGCTCCAAAACGCAGACCTGCGTTTTTCATATTATCAAGAGCATTGGTGAGCTGATACTCCCCTTTTTCCTTGATGTCGTTATTCAATAAAAACTCTATTTCCCGCTTTAATCTATCGCCGTCTTTAAAATAATAAATTCCGATAATGGCCAAATCTGATTGAGGGTTCTCGGGCTTCTCGACAAAATCAGTGATTATACCCTCATTGTCCAATTGAACTACACCGAATGCACGTGGGTCTTCCACCGCTTGAACCCAAACTGTACCATCAGTTGAGGTGTCTAAACTGAAATCCGCGCGAAACAGCGTATCAGCAAAAGCAACAATTACATCTCCGCTAAGCGCACCAGCTGCCGCATAAACAGCATGAGCTGTTCCCAATGCTTCATCTTGATAATTGATGGTCCCTTTTGCATTGAGGTCCTCAGCAATCTGCAAAAGATCAGCTTCTATTTCGGACCCAAAATTTCTTCCGATTACAAAGGCTATTTCATCAATCTCGTTACCGACAATTTTGGCAATGCCTTCTACCAATCTTTGGACTATGGGTTTACCTGCAATAGGAATCAGGGGCTTAGGAGTAGTTAATGTATGGGGCCTCATCCTTTTCCCCATTCCCGCCATTGGAATAATAATATTCATTTCTTTCTTTTATACGCCGGTATGTCCATAGCCTCCTTCACCTCGATCCGTCTCTTCAAGTTCTTGGCTTTGACTCCATTGTATCTTTTCATATTTGTTAATCACCATTTGTGCAATGCGATCTCCTGGTTTTATGATTAAATCCTCTTCTGAGTGATTTATCAATACCACTTTGATCTCCCCTCGATAATCAGCATCAACAGTCCCAGGGCTGTTGAGTACGGTAACACCCCTATTCAAGGCCAAGCCACTTCTCGGTCTAATCTGTGCTTCATAGCCCTGTGGTAGCTCCATGAACAGGCCGGTTCCAATCAGTGCCCTCTCCCCTTTTTTAAGCACTTGTTTTTCAACTAAATCCGCCATAAGGTCAAGACCGGCAGATTGTGAAGTTTGATAACTTGGCAAAGGGTTAGTAGATCGATTTATTACCTTAACGGTCAGCATTGCAAATCAGCGTCAAAATTAAGCCTTTTTGAAGCCAATAACCACACTATATGCAACTGCCATAAATCCGACAAGTGTCAAAGTCTTCAGTCCAAAATACTTGAAATCGTGTACCGCCTCGACAAGTTGAACAGAATATGACCCAAAGAGTAACTGATCCGTGTAAAAAAGACAAAATGCCGCTAAAAACATGAGTCCTATCTTGAGTATATCATAAGGCACAGGATAGTGTTTCTGCCCATAAAGATAACTCAGCACCGCCATGCCGGCATATACAAAAAGGGTAGTCCATGCCGCTGCGATTATTCCATAGTTTGGCAAGAGCGTCACAAGCAGGACAATCGTCGTAATAGCGCCGGCAATACTTATCCATGCGCCAATGCGTGTCTTTTCTTCGACTTTATACCATATACTCAAGTTGTATAGCGCGCCTAGAAAGACATTGGCTAGTAAAAGTATAGGAACTATGGCTATGCCATCTGCATGCTCAAAGTAAGCATCTTGCCTAATGGCCAAAGGAGCGATCAAGTCAAAGAACAGCATTGTGGCCAGAGCTATAAATAGGCATACCCAAATAAAGTAATTCATCACTCGGGCATAAACCAATTTGGCGTCCAAGTCCTTAGATCGATCAAAAAAGAAGGGTTCTGCTGCATAGCGAAATGCTTGGATAAAAATGGTAATGATTATGCTCAACTTATAGAAGGCCCCATAGACTCCAATGTCAAACTTCGGGTTTTCTGTGCTTAACAATTTGTCCATGGCCGCACGGTCAAAAGTCTCGTTTACAATGCCCGCAAGGCCTACCAGTATCAAAGGAGCGGCATACCGCAGCATGCTTTTCCAGAGCTCCCTGTCAAATATTCCCAAAGAGCGAATACTGTGCGGAATGAGCATTATCATCATAGCGGCCGAAGCAATCAGATTGGCGATAAACACATATCCTATACCAATATCTTCTCGATAAAACCATACTTCATTCTCAGCAAACCACCTGGGAAAGAAGACAATGAATAGTACATTCAATCCAACATTAAGAATGATGCCCGAAGAGCGTATTGCAGCAAACATCTTCGCCTTTTCAAGCTGCCTTAATTGGGCAAAGGGCAAGCTACTTATGGCGTCAAAGGCCAGAATCAAAGCAAACCAGCGAACATATTCTGCACGCTCCGGATAATTCATGAAATTAGCTATCCCTTGACTGAACAAGATGGCCAGCACTAAGAATATAACTGAGGCAATACATACGGATAGAAAGGCGGTGGTGAACACTGATTTGTGATCACCGTCTTTTCGCATAAAATTGAAATACGCCGTTTCCATCCCATGCGGAAGAATGACGAGAAAAAATGCTGCATAAGCATAAAATTCGGTGTGAGCAGCAAAGATCTCCGGACTAAAATATTCCGTAAAGAGAAAGACCAATAAGAAATTAATCAGCCTGCCAACTATACTGGGAATGCCATAAATAGCGGTTTGTCCTGCCAGTTTTTTAATGATGCTCAAGAAGACAAAATTAGAAGCTCAATAGACTGTGGTATACACAAATCCAAACTGATTAGTTGAAAGTGTAGCTAATTTGAAACCTGAAGCTCCGCGGAGCACCTAGATCAGCAGGTCGGATCATATACAGCGTATTCCAAATGTTATCTACGATAATATTGAGTTTCAACTCTTTTCTCAACTGATAGCCCAAGCGCATATTGTGTAGGCTATATGCAGTGATCCCATCAGACATGGCTGAATCCACCCCTGGCACAAACAGAGTAATTGGCAAGCTCACAAAAGAGGTGTCAATGCTCCCGACTTCTGATTGCAGACTAAATCCGTAACCGGCACTCCAACGGCCATTGCTCCATATCAGGTCTCCCTTGAAGCTGTTGCGTGGTCTGTATTTGAGTAGTTCTCCAGAAGTTGTTGTGCTCGTGTTTTGGTAGGTCAAGGTTGTGCCGTTGAAATCAACCGTGATAGAATCTTCGGGATTAAGTGCAACAGCTTCGGTGAGATTATAGCCGAAAAAGCCGTTGAATTCCCCAATCTTTGTTTGACCTTTAACTACAATGCTCGCTTCAAAACCTCTAACCCTAGTCTGGCCTGCATTTATAGCCTTAAAGCCAATGCCAAAGTCCCCATTGAGAATATCAGGTGCGCTCCATTGAGCAAAGAGAAACTCACTCATTTTATCAAAGCTCATTTCAAATAATGCGAGATCTACGAATCCAATCAAGCCTTTAAACTCATACCCTTGCTTAATACCCAATTCAATATTCTGACCCGTCTCGGATTGCAAATCAGCATTTGGATAAATGGTTACAGGGCCTACTGTGGTAGCCACAAAGCTTTCAGCAATACTGGGAAATCTATAGCCTTGTCCATATGATGCTCTGAGAAAGGTCGCCTTGGCCAATTCGTAATTCAATCCAGACCGTATTACTGGCTTTGCTTCTTCACGCTCGTTCAATTTGAAGTATTCATAACGCACACCTGCATTGATAATCAATCGTCTCCACCTCTTCTCTAACTGTGCAAATCCCGCAAGGTTCTTGGTGTTTTGTGTACCGCTGAATAATGGAGACCGGGTTTGAGCAGATTGACCTACAATCCCCGTTATCAAATCCATAGTCTCACGAGCAAAACTCCGTTTTAATTGATATTCCACATAGACCAAATCAGAGTAATTTGATTGGTCATTGCTGGTATCCCCGTTGTCTACATCATTAGAAACATGCAAATACCTAGAATTTACTTCATGGGTGTATTTCCCATTATTCCAATACCAATAAGGATCTAAACTCAGTCTTTGAGTATTGCTCTGAGTTATTCCGCTGTCTAAGCTGTTGTAGCCTCTTTCATAACTATCCCAAAGAAGGAAACTCGATGATCTTCCCATCTGTGACGAAGCATTTAGACCATAAACCATTTTCCTCTTGGCATCCGTCTTTCTAAACCCGAGACTCAACCTGCCTCTTTGATCATTGTCACTCATTTTATAGCCTTGATCATAGAGCATATTCATTCCTAAACTCAGATCCCATTTGCCCAATTTCCCTAAGTGGAATGCACTGACATTGCTCAGATTATATCTTTTGTCTCCTGCAAACTCCAAACCCTTTTTCGGCGGAAGATCATAGAAACCCGTACTCAAACTGACTTGGGAAAAGGGTTTGGTCCCATGCGTCTTGGTCTTGATATTGATCACCCCATTCAACGCCGATGAACCGTAGATTACTGAAGCAGCACCTTTAATAATTTCAACATTCTCTATTCCTTCGGTCGGGATGAAAGACCATTGGGGTTGAGATGCGTCACCAGACAGTATAGGAAGACCATTCACCAACACCTGAACCCTGGACCCCGCTCCGTAACTCCAGCCACTCCCCGCTCTTATATTTGCCTGATTATCTACTATTTGCACCCCGTTAATTCGATTTATACTTTGCACTACATTTAAAGGGGCTGTCTGATCGATCAAATCGGGCTGGATGAGCTCCAGGCTTATAGTAGTCCGTTTCACCTGCTTCTCTGTTTTACCCTCTGATACCACAATTTGATCCAGCATTTGGATTTTGGGTGTCATTTGAATCGTCGATTCTGTCTCCTTGAGTTCTATCGCTACTCTGTAATAGGCCTGATGCACTATGACCACCAAAGAACTAGTATGTTTAAAGTTGAAATATCCAGTACTATCTGTGGTTGTAAGCAGCTCGTTGGTCTTGGCATCCAGAACCTCAGCCCCTGACACAGCTGAATTCTCGTGCTTAACCCAGCCTTTGTATTCTAAATCATTTTGGGCATAACCCCCAATGGCAAGCACTGCGAGTCCCAGTTGCAGAATCAGTGTCCTAAGCTTATATTCGTTCAGCACGTAACAATTTTAGGCAATCACAATGAAAAAGATATCTCTGCTCACCATTAATCTGTGTCTGGCACTTTTCAGCATTGCTCAAAATTGTATCCCAGACCAAAACATTAGTGATCCGGGAATTTATCCCGAATTCTTGGACACCGCTACAGTTGGAGTGAGCTATGAACACACCCTACAGATATTGGCGATCAAAGA
Source organism: Bacteroidota bacterium (assembly GCA_024638525.1). Lineage (GTDB taxonomy): Bacteria > Bacteroidota > Bacteroidia > NS11-12g > UBA9320 > JAHEKB01. Next base: position 2,054 of record JAHEKB010000017.1, on the reverse strand, counting down.
CACCATGGTGACCATTGCTAACCAAACTGCAACTGCCGATGTAGATTCAGTTGTTTTGGAAGAAATTCTTGGCTTGCCAAATTCATTTAGCTACAGTTGCGAGCCAGCTAGATGCACATTTACTTGGCAAAGCGTAGGTTGCGCCAAACTATCCGGGAACCCAACTGCTGCAGAGGTAGGAGAACATCCACTTTCAATAGTAATCACTTCACATGCTAGGCTAGGAAGCCTACTATTTCCTACAAAGGATACCATCACCGATTTTACCTTGGTGGTTCAAGATACCAATCTCAGTTTCATTGAAGATCTTGCATTTAGTGGATTGATCATTTCGCCAAATCCCAGTTCTTCCAATCATGTATTGGTGAATTCGAGACAAATCTGTAATTCGTATTATCTCCTTGACCCAAGAGGGAATAGGGTTAAAAATCACAGCTTGAACTCTAGCAAAAGCTTTGAGTTGGATCTGGAGGGATTGGCCCCAGCGATTTACACCCTAGTGGTGCAGCAAGCAGACAAGCAATATTATCGCCGACTAGTGAGGCTATAGGGTGCGGCGAAAAAGTCAATGCGCTTTATTATCTTCGCAGCCCTTTAAAGATGGCAAGATCCGTGGCGCAGAAATCAAAGTCGATATCCAAAGAAGAGTTTAATCAGCAAGTAGTTCAAGACTATTTGATTGCATATAAGAGTCGTCAGGCTTCATTGATTGGCCGAAAGGAAGTGCTCACGGGTAAGGCCAAATTTGGAATCTTTGGAGATGGGAAAGAAGTGGCTCAAGTTGCCATGGCGCGTTTCATGGAAAATGGAGATTTCAGGGCAGGTTACTATCGCGACCAAACGCTCATGTTTGCCTTGGGGCTCAGTGATGTTCAAAAGTTCTTTGCTCAGCTCTATGCACACCCTAGCATAGAAGCAGAGCCCGCTAGTGCAGGTAGGTCCATGAACGGACATTTTGCTACAAGAATGCTCGATGAGAAAGGCAACTGGCTCCCCCAAACCGATAGAATCAATGTATCTGCTGATATCTCACCCACGGCAGGTCAGATGCCCAGACTTCTAGGTTTGGCCTTTGCCTCTAAGGTCTATAAAGAAAATAAATCCTTGCACAGCCATTCCAGCTTCAGCAATAAAGGCAATGAAATTGCTTGGGGAACCATAGGTAACGCAAGTACTTCTGAAGGACATTTTTGGGAGTCCATCAACGCAGCAGGTGTGCTTCAAGTGCCCTTGTTCATGTCTATTTGGGATGACGAGTATGGAATCTCTGTTCACGCCAAGCATCAAACCACCAAACAGAACCTCACTGCTTTGCTCAGCGGTTTTCAAACGGATAAACTCGGCAAGGGAATAGAATTGTTCACGGTCAATGGCTGGGATTATCCAGCATTAATGAGTACCTATAAAAAGGCTGCTGAAGTATGCAGAAAGAAACACTGTCCCGTGGTGGTGCATGTAAAGGAAATGACTCAGCCACAAGGACATTCCACTTCTGGCTCGCACGAGCGATATAAATCCAAAGAGAGATTAGCCTGGGAGGAAGAGTTTGATTGCATTGACAAGATGAAAGCTTGGATGCTAGATAACTCTATTTGTTCTGAAAAAGAGATAGACGCTCTTGAGAAAGAAGCGCTAAATCAAGTAAAGGCAGATAAAAGACATGCGTGGTCAGCCTTCACTGCTGAAATAAAAACTGAGATTCAGCAAGGCCTTGGTTTAATTGAAGCCTGTGCGAACGAGCACCAAGATCAGGGAATTGCCAAAATTGCCTCTGATCTGAGATCGAGCATAGATCCGAGCAGAAAAGAGCTGCTCAAAGCGCTTCATTCATGCCTCAGATTGTCCATTGGAAATGAAACTGAAAGCAGATCATCACTTCAACACTTCTATCGGGATTATTTAGCGAACTACCAAAAAGTGTATAGCTCGCACCTCTACAGCGAATCAGACCATCGTGCATTAAATATTCCAGAAGTTAAGCCAGATTATCCCGCGGATGCAGAAGAACTCAATGGGTTTGAAATATTGCAAAGGTGTTTCGACCATTTGCTTAG
>JAHEKB010000195.1 GCA_024638525.1 Bacteroidota bacterium | reverse complement strand
GTTCTGTATGTGCATCAAAACGAAGTTTTACCCCATTATAAATGGTACGACAAGATTGAGCCAGTGAAGGTAGCCACCTGCACAATTCATCTCTAGTGCCATCGCTAATGGTAATTACTCGATCTATTTGTTTATAAACAAAACGATCTATAAGCTTGCCCCACCACTTATCCCTTCTGCGATTGCTAGTGGAGTGTTCTGTGTAGATTAGTTCGAGCTTAAGTAGCCCTATGTACTTGAGTATTGCCAAATAAAATATGGTAGGAAACAGATGGGCATGAATAATGGTATCCTTGTCCTTTAGATCCTTAATGATTTTGTGAATTGACCATATCGCTTTTGGTCTGTAAACATTGTCTAATCCCAAGTGAATAGCTTTAGGTAAGGACAAATCGGTGCGACATATTCCAAGCAATACAGAGTCAGTCCCCTTGGCTTGTAGCCCCAAATGAAGATCTGCCACTAGGCGTTCTGCTCCTCCAGAACTGGGATCATAATCATTGATAATCTGAATTACTTTCATTGTGAAAGCAGCTGTCTAATCTTATACCTCAGTTTTACGGGAAGGAAATCCAACCTTCCTTTGGGAATGTTAGAATCGGGTTTAAAACTGTCCCATGACTTGGGCTCAATCAAATTCAATGAATTTGTAAGAACTCGCTCGAATAACGTTCTATACGCTTTGGCACATTGATCATTACTAAACCTCTCTAATGCTGCATTTTTACAAGCTATACTCATCGACCTTAGTCTTTCAGGATGCTTGTACAGTTCTTTAAAACCCTCAGCAATAGCATCGTAATCTCCAGCCTCATACAGCATGCCTGTCTTTCCGTCTTCTACGATAAAGTCTGTTATTCCTGCTATGATTAGGCTCATCGGGATGCAACCTGCCATCATGGCTTCAAGTAGTGAATTCGGACAGCCCTCAAAATGAGAAGTAAATAGATATAAGTGATTCTTAGCCAACACTTTGGCTATTTCAATAGGCGGTAATTGACCTAAGAATTCTACCTTGCCTTCTCTTATTTCAGTCTCTAAGGCCCGCTCGAGGTCTAGCTTGTGTTTGCCCTGCCCAACAATGCTCAGTTTATAAGGAATATTGTCTAATTCTTTCAGAATGGGAGGAATGTGCAATACCCCCTTTTGCTCGTGTTCAAGTCTGCCTACAAATGCAATTTTCAAGATATTGAAATCTCCTTTGAGATTGATGGATTCCTCTTGATATGCCATAGGATCAACACCGTTGGGAATTAGTTCGATTTTTCCTTCATCTGCTCCGTAGTCTGAAATCAGATCATTCTTGAGCCTTGGTGTTAATGCCACGATTTTAGAAATTCTTTCTCCACCGCTCATGGTAATCCTGTACCCCAGGTCAAATGCATTCGCACATCTCGATACCACCTGTACTTTTTTCGGCAAATGAGGAATTGCGCTGAGTATGGCATACGAATTGATTGCCATCACAATATTTATGTCCTCCTGAATACACCATTTTACAAAAGACTGCGCCTGTTTTTTTAAATCCAGTTCTTCCTGGGCAAGCAAGACACAAGATTCATCGGCATATTGATCATTCCAAAGATCCGCTTGCTCCTTTCCCACTGAAACGCAGAGCATCTTAACACCCAGAGGCAACAAAGCCTTGCTTTGGTTTCTGTAGAAGGTGAACGTACCTCCATCTTTGGGAACAGATCCAAATGCTACCTTAATCATTGCTTTTTTTGATGTGATTCACTCTTGATTCCAACTGCAATTTCCGTGGTCGATTGCTATTCATAGAGGGAAAACCTTTTCTTGGTATGGGCTTTTCAAGAAATGGAGCGATCTTTTCAAAGCCTTCTCCTGCACAGACATCAATGCACAAAAGGTCAGCGGATCTATTTGCGAAATACCCTTTTACCTGCTGAATATGACGGGCATAAGCTTGAATAAACTTATCTCTGTCAAATACATGTGTGCCATAAATTTCATAATTGAGTTGATCAAATAGTCCTCCGGTGAACTTTGGTTGAAAATGCCGTTCACAAGACTTGAGCCAGTCTTCCTGATCTCTGGTAGTCAAAATAAATTTGGATCCTGGGTATTTCTTGTCAAGCTCCCTAAATAAAAGAGCAGTAGGCGTGTCTGACAACACATTAAAATGCTCATAACCTTTCATATTGAGAATCAGCTTATTTTTCCTGGAATAGGTTTTTTTGAACAGCACCAAACGCTTGGACAATAATCTTTTACTGAGAAACATACACAGCCTGTTGATCCACACTTTTAGGGCTACTAGTTTATTTTGGTGCCTGAAATTCAGTGGCAGTGCTGAAGATTTATAACCAAATTCTTCTAGGGCATAGGCTATGCTGGTTGTTCCCGTTCTGGATAGTCCGATGCAAAAAATTCTCTCCATATTTACTCCTTTGAGTACTGACTAAAATCCAAACTCATTCTTTATCCTCTTGTTCATCCATCTAATCATCATTAGCTTTTTAAAACTTCTTTGGATAGAGCCACCCCAGATGAATTGAGTTTCAGATATATTGCCTCCGTATGAAACATTCTTGGTCACCGAAGGGAAGGGTATAGTGTTGAGTTTTCTGCCCTCTTTTTCAAAATTCTCGCGAACCAAATGATGCCCCTTGTCCATATAGTCGATGCCTTTTGCTATATCCTCTGGATCTGCCACATAGCAGCTACCACACAGTTTGTAAAAATTCCGTTTGTGCTCTCGCAATAAGCTACCGCCATTCCAAACATAACCGTGCTCGACTAGATAAGGATGAGGCGATTGGGATTGGTTCAGAAAAGCGGTCAATCTGCTGCTTATTAAATCATCTGCATCTACGACCATTATTCTGTCGACTTCATATTCTAGAGCCTTGGCTAAGCCTATGTTCAATTTACTCCCCTTGTCTTTTTTATAACCAGAAGAGTCTGTTGGTGCCTCAAAATCCACATGCACCACTTCCATTTGTTTAAGTGCAGGCAAGCCTTCTGGAAGTTCGTGACAGATCACGATACATACAAAGTCTTGATCACTTTGATTTACAAAAGATCTAATAGTGAGGGCAAAGGCCTCTGAGACAAGGTCCCAACGGTCTGTACTCACAGCAGATCTTAAAGGGATTACATATGCAAGCATGCTGTTATATTCAACCGTTCATTATTATTTCTAATGTGTGGTCAGCAACCTTATTCAAGTCGTAGTCCCGCTCCACTTTTTTTCTTCCTGCTTTCCCCATTTGAATGCGTAAGTTCTGATCTTGAATGAGCTGCTTGAGCGCTGCTATCCAAGCATCATCACCCTCTACAAGGTATCCACTTACTCCATCCTCTACTATCCTCTGATTCATAGCAACATTGCTAGAAACCACCACTATGCCCTTGGCCATGTACTCCAGTGCCTTAAATCCGCACTTGTATTGGTTGAATTCATTAGTCAGAAGCGGATACAATCCTATGTCAATATCAGACATTTCCCGATCAATTGCTGCATGTTCTGACCAATCTAAACTATGAATAAATTCAGTTTGTAGATTGCGGATATTTCCAAACACAGATTGCAGTTCTGCTTCATAGGAGCTGCCGATTAACTTTAGTTTAATATCAAAGTTCTTACTGAGTTCGGTGAGTGGTCCTTCCAGTATTGCTATGAGGTCAGCTTTGTAATGTTTGCCATTACCTATCCAACCCAGGCAAATATCTTTAGAAGCAAAGCTCTCTTTAAGGCCGTAGTTTTCCAGTTTTATTGCGCTGGGAATCAGGTGTACCGTGGCGCCCATCTCTTTACAGTAATTGAATAAATTCTCACTGCCGGCAAAAACAGCATTGGCTTTTATACACATCAGTCTAAAGTATTTCAATGTAGTGGGATTAACGCTCTGGGAGGGTGCGTCATCAATATCTACAAAAGTCTTTTTACCCAACATCACCGCTAAACGCAAAAAATAATAATCCAATTGGGAATAGCATTTCTGAAACACGATAACATGAGATCTCAACATGCTTGCTGTACTTGACAAGAGATCCATAGCACTATTACTTCGTCTCAAAGAGCAATCTATCCCTTGATCATTAAATCTGGCGCTTGGCCAATAGGCCCTGACCCTTGAACTTGCTTTAGACTTATCGCCAGCTAATAAATACAGTATTCTCACCTATTTCACTTATGTGAGTTCCTTTCTAAAGTTCTTGTAATATTGACTTAGTTCCGGTGCCTCTGTCCGCATAGATTGGGCTTCTTTAATCAATTCTTCACTCACTGGTCTTCCATCTGCAAAGCACACTGCTTTTGATAAGAAGTCTTTGTAGGCAAAAATTTTGTGAGGAATACCACTGTCTAAAGCCAAACAGGGAGTGTGCGTCGTAACAGAAAGTATCATCCCGTGCATTCTGTCCGTCACCACTAGCTCATAGGACTCATAAACATCTTGAATATGTGAAACTAAGCGATCTTCAACCATAGGAGTAACTGGAAATTTTGAGTTTAGGATGTCGCTGTCTAATACCTTGTCGTACCTCGCTCTTAGCAAGCTCAACAATTGAGCCCTTTGTTCTTTATCCAATTTGGCCTCGCTATCAGACCTCAGTATGACCAAAACCCCTTTGCGATGGTATTCACTTTTCTTTTTTCTCTGCAAGTAGAATACAAAATCCGGTAGAAATCGCGCATCTGTATTGAGGTTTTCTTTGGCGTAGTTAAAACTAATATTTTCCCGAC
>JAHEKB010000016.1 GCA_024638525.1 Bacteroidota bacterium | reverse complement strand
TACCGTAAAATCTACAGAAGGTTCAAGGCTGTTGACAGTTATCTTTCGAATTACATGACTTGATACAAGTCCACTGTTTTCACAGACATACATATTTCCTTTACCGTCAGTTACCATACCGTCCATTTCGGTGAACTTTGCAGCAGTGCCTTCACCGTCTGTTATGCCGTAATTGTCTTTGTCTCCAGCGAAAGTGGTCACCGTATTGTTTGCAATGTCAATCGCCCTTATTGTATTTACATCAGCAACATAGATGATGCCTGATATCACGACTACTCCTTTGGGCGATCTAAATCTGGCTTCGGTAAGCGACCCATCTTTGTGTTGGGAATTTGAACCACTGCTTGGTCCGGCAATGGTGCTTGTAGCTCCGGTTGAAATATTAACTTTTCGTATGTTGGTGTTCCATGGGTCCGTGACCACAAGGTTTGCACTATCTAGCATGGCAATGCCCCACGGCCCGCCGAACCTCGCCATAGAGCCTGAAGAGTTATCTGTGGTTCCTTCCACTTCTGCTTTGCCTGCAATTGTCGTTACAACACCCGATGGCGTAATTTTTCGAATGGTAAAATTTAAATAATCGGCTACATAAAAATTTCCGTCTCCATCTATGGTAATACCTTGAGGTTGGTTAAATCTAGCTGCCGTGGCTGTACCGTCTGATGTTCCTGAAGTACCGCTTCCAGGAAATCCACTTGGGGCCGCTCCAGCGAAAGTAGTAACTGCTTGAGGGTTAGAGGTATTGACAAATTTTGCCACCTTGCGAATGCAATGATTCTCAACGTCACAAACAAAAAGGTCGCCATTGGAATTGCTCACCATCCCACTTGGGTTCCGGAAACTGGCTTGGGTTCCCGAAGCATTGCTGTAGCCTTCAGATAATGTAGGACCACCCGGATTGCCTGCCCGTATATAGGCAAAGCCTCCAGTTAGCATCCTGATCTTGTTTCTCTCAGTAACAAATATTTTACCTGAGGGGTCAATACAAATTCCGTTGGGGTAGGCAAAAAAAGTGCTGTCCTTATCGACATTTGAAGTTTGAGAAGTGTAGTTGTTGGTGGGATCTCCATTGGGCTTACCGGCAAAAGTGCTCACAGTTTGTCCATAGCAAGTAAAAACCGCTAGGAGAGTGGTTAATAAAAGAAATTTTCGCATAGTTATTGTATTAGGTCGGCAATGAACGCATTCACTGCAAATTCAATGTCGCTGTTAATATTTTCATAGGAGCGCTTTTCAAAAGCCTCTCCGGTAATTTGTTCATAGAGTTCTATATATCTTTCGGAAACACTTTCCACAAATTCATCGGTAAGTGGCGGTATCAATTGGCCTTCCAATCCTTGGAATCCATTCTTGATGAGCCATTGCCTCACAAATTCCTTGCTCAATTGCCTTTGATTCTGATCATTTGCTTGAATCTCCTCATAGGTGTCAGCATAAAAGTACCTGGATGAATCAGGCGTGTGAATTTCATCAATCAGGTAAATCTCATCATCGAGCTTGCCGAATTCATACTTTGTATCCACCAAGATTAAATCTTGGCCGTGAGCGTGATTAACTCCGAATTCATAAAGCTCTAAGGAGATTTTTTCCAGTTTTTGGATCTCCTTTCTTTTGATCAAGCGCTGAGCAACTATTTCATCTACGGAAATATCCAAGTCATGGCTTTCATGTGCTTTGGTGGTGGGGGTAAGAATGGGCTGCGGCAGTTTATCGTTCTGCTTTAGACCATCTGGCAGACTAACTCCACAAATTTCCCTAGCTCCCTCTTTGTACAATCTCCATGCATGCCCTGCTAAATATCCCCTTACCACAAATTCAACCGGATAGGGCTCACATTTATAGCCCGCGGTGACATGTGGGTCAGGTTCAGCGATTTTCCAATTCTTAACAATATGAGTGGTCGCATCCAAGAACTTGGAAGCGATTTGGTTCAAAACCTGTCCCTTAAAGGGTATAGGTCTCGGCAGTACGTGATCAAAGGCAGATATCCTGTCACTGGCTACCATGACAATATACTCATCTTTAATGTTGTAAACATCCCTAACTTTTCCCCTCATAAAATCAACCTGATGTTTAAAGAAAAAGTTGGTTGAAACTAACGAATCATGTTCCATTGCGTTCATCCTCTTAGTATTCAAAAATATTTAAATAATGTGCATATATATGGAAATGGGCAGTTCTTTACAATTCGGCCAAGAAGTCCAAGCTGTTGATATCGTCAGCAAAGTCTTGAAGCTGAGGATTTTGTCCTTGACCATAGTCAACGGTAGCACCCAATTCAGGAGCTCCGCAGATCATTTGAAGCTCATTTTCTAGTGTGGAAAGGTAAGTCCTCAACTCATTCTGGTTTTTATAGTGATCGTAATAGATGCAGCCCAAGGGAGCCTTTAAGCTCCTTTCTCGTTTGATTAAAACGAAGCCATTGTCCAGATGTTCTTGCTGGTTCATTAAATACAATGCTTTGTGATAAGTGTAGTTATTGGCATACCTGTTGTTGTTCAGCACTTCTGAAAATCCTTCAAAATGATCGATTATCCTTTCTATTTTCACACCTTCGGGGATAAAGATTAGACTTACATTTCTGCAGCCCAGGCCAAAGTAATCAAATACGTCTGCGGCAATGCCTTTCAGCTCGTTCTCGCTTTCATTGCCGTTTAGCACAGCTACGGATTTACGGTTCTTTCTCAAAATATGAGGAATGTTGCCAAAGTATTGCTCAAAGTACCTAAAACTGTTATTGCTTCCTGTAGCGATGACAGCATCCAGAGTGGTATCCAAGCGCTCAATAATTTCAATTCGCTCTCCAAATCTTTTGTCAATGGTCAGCAATTGTTCAATGACAAATTGCATCAAGGCCGTGTCTTCTGAGGATAACTTTACAACGGCTTTATGGCCTGAAAGCAGGCAACATACCAAGTCATGCATACCAACCAAAGGGATATTGCCAGCCATGATTATTCCAACCCTTTTGGGAGAAATGGCAACTTCATATCCACTGACAAAGGGCATTAACACTTCACTCTTTAACTGTGCCGCCCAATAATCCAGAGCTTTGACGCAATTCTCCGGGGTAAACCACAAGTTCTCCATGCATGCTTTTGATATAGCAGCATTCCTCTCACTTGATTCGCTTACTATTTGCCCCGCTAAGCGTTCAAATGTATTGATCATCTGCTCCGTTGTCATTGGAAGGCAAAGATGTCGTCAAAGCGCCATCTTTACAAAATGTTAAGACATTGATGACGTTCTATTCTCAATAATCAAAGAGATTTGGAGCATGAGTTGGAGAACCTTGGCCGGAGAGCCCCTAAATAAAAAATTGGTTGAAGAGGTGCGCAATGCATTGATACGGGAGAAAGATCACCGCATAAAAGTCTGTATTGGCTCCGACTCTCAAGTCAAAGCAGAAATAACGGAATTTGCTACAGCGATTGTCTTTTTAAGAGAGGGCAAAGGAGGATTTGCATTTATTCACCACTACATGAGTGAGAGGAGTTTCAGTCTCAAAGAACGAATGCTCCAAGAAGTATCTGACTCCATACAGACAGCATATGAGGTATGCCCTATCTTAGACCAGTTTGAGGTGGAATTGGAAGTTCATGCAGACATCAATACAGATCCTCATTTTAAAAGCAATGTTGCTCTCAAAGAGGCCATGGGATATATCTTGGGCATGGGCTATACCTTTAAAGCCAAGCCAGAAGCCTTCGCAAGCAGCTATTGTGCGGGAAGGGTAGTAAGCTGAGATCAATTACCTTTGGGCTATGAGAATATTCCTGATGATAAGTGTGCTTTTAGCGGGGTTTTCAATTTTTGCCCAGGTGGATGATCAGGAGGTATTGGAGCTTTTTGATGTGAGTCAAAGCGCTAGTTTCAAAGGCGGAGAACACGCCTTGATGATGTATCTGGCCAAAAACACACGTTATCCCGAAATAGCTATCGCAGAAGGGATAGAAGGTATTGTCATGCTAGAGTTTGTAGTGCGGGTAGATGGCTCTGTTGCCGACCTAAAGGTCATTTCAAAACTTCTTGGATATGGACTGGAAGAGGAAGCCATAAGGGTGATCAAATCAACAAAAGGCAAGTGGACTCCTGCCACTCAAAAGGGAGAAGCTGTAAATGTTCGCTTGAGGCAACCCTTGAGCTTTAAACTGACATAATGGCTAGAATACTTGCTTTGGACTACGGAGGAAGGCGTACTGGAATTGCCAGTACAGATCCTTTACAAATGATTGCCAGCCCTTTAAAAACAGTTGAGACTAGAGAGCTTTTCGACTTTTTAAAAAGCTATTTGGCTGAAGAGGAAGTGGAGATACTTGTGGTAGGCCAACCTACTCGATACGACGGCAGTTTTTCGAGCATTGAGGAAAAAATCCTTGTGTTTATCGAGAAATTTGCAAGGCTTTATCCAAACATCAAAGTCGAAAGGATAAACGAAATGTTTAGCTCCAAAGACGCGATGAAGGCTTTGATAGAAAGTGGAGTCAAGAAAAAGCAAAGACGAGACAAGAAATTATTGGATAGCACTAGTGCTGCCTTAATTTTGCAGGACTATTTGCGACAGCAATGATCTATCCAATAAGAGCATACGGAGATCCTATTTTACGAGCGGAATGCAAGAAAATAGAAGAGAACGATGAGTTCTTGAAAAAACTCATCTCTGACATGTATGAAACCATGGACGCATCTGATGGTGTGGGATTAGCCGCTCCTCAAATTGGAAAAAATCTACGGCTTTTCACGGTTGATTCTACTCATTTCCCAGATGAAGAAGGTGGGGTAAGACAGGCATTTATCAATCCTGTAATTATTGAAGAACATGGTGAGGAATGGGAGTTTGAAGAAGGCTGCCTAAGCATTCCTGAAATCAGGGAGAATGTAAGCAGACCACCCAAACTAAAAATACAGTATATAACAGAAGATTGGGAATCTAAAACAGAAGTATTTGAAGGGCTTACAGCCAGGGTAATCCAACACGAATACGATCACATAGAAGGCATTTTGTTTACCGACCACTTGTCGGCCTTTAAAAAACAGCTTTTAAAAGGTAAATTGAGTAATATCAGCAGGGGTAAAGTGAATGTTCGCTATCGCATGAAATTTCCTAAACGCAGATAATGCTTGAATACATTAGATCATTCAGGCCGTTCAATCTGCTGTTTATTGGACTTGCTCAAGTCCTTGCTGCCTATTTCCTGTATTTCGAGGCCGATATACAGCTACTGTTGGACCGCAAGCTACATTTTCTGGTTCTTGGCACACTCTCTGTTGCAGCATTTGCCTATTGGGTCAATGATCTATACGACAGAGAAAGAGACTTCATCAATAGGCCAAAAAAGAAGGGGCCGGCTAGCTTCAATTCGCTATTTGTAGGCTTAAATCTCTTATTGCTTATTCTCCTTATGCTCAATGCTGGATGGATTCTCGGATTTAAATTTCTGCTCTGTTTCACTTTAGTTAGCCTTGTACTATGGCTGTATAACTACAAGTTAAAGGATGTGGCGTTCCTCGGTAACACAATCATAGCATCGCTCGCATTTTTAAGCGTGTATATGGTGAGATGGTTGTTTCCAGAAATAGACATCAGACTTTTGCTTCATTTTAGTCTTCTCGCGGGATTACTAACTCTGTGCAGAGAGATGGTCAAAGACGCTGAAGACGAACTCGGCGATAGACAAACAGGATCCAGAACATTGGCTGTGGTTCTGGGTAAGGCATTCAGCAATAGACTAGTCTATTTCCTGGTATTGTTCATTATATCTTTTGTGGTTATTTCGGTCTATTATCAGTCACAATACTTTGCAGGGATATTGAGATTTGTGTATTGGGCTTATTATCTGTTGTTTATAACAGTGCCCCTATATAAAATTGCTATAGAAATCAGATTGACACGAGAAGCCAAAGACTACGCAAAAGTGAGTAGTCTATTAAAATATGTGCTCTTTACTGGCGTTTTGTCACTGTTGTTTTTTTAAGATGAGAATTATACTGGGATCACAATCGCCAAGACGAGCGGAATTGCTTTCTAAAATGGGCTTGAAGCACGATCAAATTGCTCTGCACTGCGATGAAAGCCACCAAGGCATCGCCAACGAAAAAGTTGCAGAGACTTTGGCTATAAGAAAATCAAAAAGTTTTGGGAAGCTCAAGTCAGATCAACTGCTCATTACAGCTGATACTACCGTATTGCTCAATGATAGAATTTTGAACAAACCTTCGAGCATGGATGAAGCATACGCAATGTTGGTGGAGCTGAGTGGCAACCTGCACAGAGTTATCAGTGGTGTCTGCTTGCGCACTTCACTCAAAGAGATAAGTTTTTCAGTGGAAAGCAAGGTGCAATTTGCCGAATTAGAAACTGTGGAAATTGAGCATTATATCCAAACCTACCAACCCTTGGATAAGGCAGGCAGTTATGGTATCCAGGAATGGCTAGGACTTAATAAAATCCAGTCTATCAATGGTTGCTATTACAACATCATGGGTTTACCTTGTGCCCGCTTATATGAAGAGATCAAAACAAGCTTTTCCAATTTCATGCCTTTGTACTAAACTGCTGCTAGTCGTTTTGTTCTGCAGTTTTTATAGCTCTAGCCAAGCCCAATCGCATTCAATTGAGCTCAAAACGGAATTGAATTACAGCGGCTATTCCGCATTGATGAGTTATCAACTCAATACTGAATTGATAGATCTAGAAGTTGGTGGGCTTTACAGTTTGTCTGACCAAAGCCTAGGGGTGATTGCAGGTATTTATGCCAATATATTAAGGGGTGATCGCTGGGGGAGCAGCGCAGGACCTAGACTGCTATACCTACCCTTGACTTCAGATGTAAAACTTACTCAATTGACACTCAACAGTAGGCATACTTACCACTGGCCAATGAATATCTATGGCAGCTTGGGTGTTGGCTATGGGATTGCTATCGAAAAAGCACTCGGCTTTTCAAGTTCACAATTGACAGGATTAATTCAGTTAGGATGCGGATATACCTTCTAATACCATTCTTACTCTGCTTAGTGGCATGCACTTTAGAAAGAGCTGAACCACAGTCCATAGTATTGGGGCACGCAGGTACAGGTATTGATCTCGTTAATCAGATGTTTCCTCCCAACAGTGCTGAGGCCATACAGTGGGCCATTCAATATTATCAGCTTGATGGGGTAGAGGCAGATCTTCAGTTTACCATGGATGGGATAGGAGTGCTTTATCACGATGAGTTTCTCCAAGAAGAAACGGATAAAAGTGGTCAAATCCACCAGAAGATGTGGAATGAAATTGAAGATGCGGTGTACAGAGGGCGATTCAGTCAGCTAAACAGAAGTAGAATTCTCGGATTAGATGAGATGATCCGTATGTTGTTGGAATTTCCCAACGCTTACCTGAGCTTAGATATCAAATCCTTTGATGACGAAATGGACCGCAGTAAAGTAGCTCAGAGATTGGATTCGGTTATTACTGCAAATGGTTTAATGAAAAGAGTATTTCTTGAGACTACAGACTTTAATCTTTTGAAAACTATAAAGGCGGAGAACGCTGATTTGATCTGTCTTTGGAACACTTCTTATACAGACCATTTAATTCCTGAACTACTGAAATTTGATATGGATGGAATTATTGTTCACCACCAAAACATAAGATTAAATGAAACAGACCAAATCTTAACAGCGGGATTGACATTGGCGACTTATGGACAACTGACTCTAAAAGATCTCAACAGTGAGATAAGCAAGAGCTCGTCTATAGTGCAGATAGAAAACCCGAGTCTGATTGACAGAAACTAGCTCGCCTGCAGGCCGTAGTGTTTAGCGTAGTCCTGAAGTTCTACTCTTAATTTTCTCCGTGCAACGAAAATTCTGGTTTTTACTGTACCAATCGGAATATTCAACTTGTCTGCTATTTCGTGATACTTAAAACCGGCGGCATTTAGCTCAAACGTGATTCTCAAATCGTCCGGCAAGCTATCAATGGCATCTGAGAGATCTTGACGGATAAATTTAACCTCACCGTCATTGTAGGTATTAAACTGCACAGCACTGTCAATAATATATTGTTCTTCTTGCGTATCCATGAAAGAATTGCGCTTGGTCAATCTCCTGTAATTATTAATGAAGCTGTTACGCATAATGGTATACAACCAACCTTTGAGGTTTGTTCCTTTCTTAAATTTATCTGCATAACGCATCGCTTTTAAAAAGGTTTCTTGCACCAAATCATTTGCGTCGTCCATATTGTGAGTAAGCTGGAGTGCATAGTTGTGAAGTATTTGGTGATGTTGTTGAATTTGAGTTCCGAATTGTGAAGTGTTCATGATCTATCGATTTGTTCAGCAAAGCTAAGCCAGAAAGATGTATCTACAAGTATTTTTGTTTAAAAGATTATGTTTTTCATTAAACATAATTGTATGCCTCTGTATTACAATGACTTAAGTAATTATAAGTATTACTTATAGCACTATAAATGCAGCTTTATACGTCCCTATTTCATCGACAAAGGCAAAAACTTGATTTGATAGCTCACTTTTTTAATCCTAAATAAAAGTGGAAGTTTGCCCAGATGATCACCACTGTTTGTAGAAAGGAAAGATTCAACTCCGCTCACCGTTTATACAGACCGGATTGGAGCGATGAGAAAAATGATGAAGTTTTTGGTCTATGTGCCAGGCCAAACTTCCATGGACATAATTATGATCTCATCGTAAAAGTTACAGGTACAGTTGATCCAGAAACCGGATACCTTATGGACCTTAAAATTCTAAAGGACATGATAAGAGATGAGGTAATAGAGCGATTCGATCACAGAAATTTAAATTTGGATGTCCCCGACTTCAAAGATCTAAACCCAACAGCTGAGAACATCGCACAGGTGATTTGGGAAAGATTAAGGTCTAGACTAAAGCAAGATCTGGATTTATCTGTTGTCCTATACGAGACAGAAAGAAATTTTGTAGAATATCATGGAAAATGAAGAAATAGAACATCATCACATTGGATCATCTGTTGAAACCCCGATTAGGGAAGATGCTTTTGAGTTGAGTGATGAAGAAAAAATTGATAAGATCGCAGAGCATTTTCATCAGATCATGCATACCTTGGGTCTGGACTTGAAGGATGATAGCCTTAGCCAAACCCCACAAAGGGTGGCCAAGATGTATGTAAATGAAATCTTCAGCGGCCTAAATCCCGCCAATAACCCAACCACTACTCTGTTTAAGAACAAATACGGTTACAATCAGATGCTGGTGGAGAAAGACATATCGGTATATTCCGTATGTGAACATCACTTTGTTCCTATTTTTGGTAAATGTCACGTGGCATACATTGCCAACGGTCAGGTCATCGGCCTATCCAAAATCCACAGAATAGTGAAATACTATGCCAAGCGTCCTCAAGTTCAAGAGCGCCTGACTAGGCAAATAGCTGAAGCGCTCAAAAAGACCTTGAAAACTGACAACGTAGCTGTTGTTATAGATGCAAGACATATGTGCGTAGAATCCCGGGGAGTTGAAGATGTCACTAGTTCTACCGTCACTGCTGCCATATCCGGCGAATTCCAAAAAGAAGCCACACGTTTAGAATTCTTGCGCTACATAGGCATTTAATTTACGGCATTCTTAACTCTCGCTATTTGGCTATTTTTGCCGGCCATGAGGCACGTTTTTATACTGTATTTTATAGCATTAAGTTTTTTCGGTCATGCCGGTGTTGATCCATCTCTTGACTACCCATACGCCAATGAGTATCGGAGCTTTAACAATCCGCACTATTGGCAAAACAGAAAGCCTTCAAAGGATTACTGGCAACAAGACGTCCACTACCAGATTAACGCGGTAATTGATGACAAAGTAGAATCCATTACTGCCAAGCAAAGGCTTAGCTATATCAATAATTCACCCGATACCCTCTATGAAGTTTACTTTCATCTGTATCAAAATGCTTTCACGCCCAATAGCTATGCTCATGATCTGCGCAAATCCGGCAAGATCACGACCAAATTTGGCGAACACGAAGCCAAGGGAATTGGAACCCTGATCAGAAAATTCAGTATAAATGGTAGGCTTCAAGCCTATGAATTGGATAATACCATTTTGAGCGCACAACTGGTTCAACCCCTAATGCCCGGTGAAAAACTATTTTTTGAAATTGACTTCACCACCTATTGGGACAAGGATGACCAGGGGAATATGCGTCGCAGAATGAAGAGCTTTGAGCACGACGGTGTATCTCATTTTGATGGAGTTCATTGGTATCCGAGAATCGCCGTCTACGACAGAAAGTTTGGCTGGACTACAGACCAGCACTTGGGCAAAGAGTTTTATGGCGATTTTGGCCTTTATGAAGTTAGTCTGAGTTTTCCAAACCAATATATAGTAGAGGCCACAGGCAGCTTGCAGAACAGAGAAGAAGCGCTGCCAGATGAGTTGCGAGAAGCCATTGACCTCAAAAATTATAAAACCCAGCGCTCGATACTCACGGAACCTATCAAAGCTGACGGAAGCAGAAAGCTGTGGCGGTATAAAGCCAATAATGTGCATGATTTTGCGTTTACTGCTGATCCAAGCTACAGAATAGGGGAGGTAATTATTGACGGGGTCAGATGCATTGCACTGGCTCAAGAACAAAATGCTCACCGCTGGCAACCCACTGCTCAATTCGTGGCGCAAGTAATTCAGACCTATTCCCGAGACTTTGGCAAATACATCTATCCAAAAATGGTTGCAGCAGATGCACGAGACGGCATGGAGTATCCCATGATTACCCTTAATGGTGGCAATTGGCCGGGACATCAATATGTCATTGCCCATGAAGTGGGGCACAACTGGTTTTTTGGCATGTTGGGCAACAACGAGACCTATCGTTCTGCACTGGATGAAGGATTCACCCAATTCTTAACCGCCTGGAGCCTCAAGAAAATCAATAAAAGTGACAATTACGGCAACCAAGTGGACAAAGGAGTGGTGTTCAACAATTATTTAAGCCATGCCATAGGTAATAACAGCGCAACACTGAATGTGCATGCAGATCACTACAATTCGGCGGAGAGACATGGAGGTGGATACGGCCAAGTTTACTATAAAACAGCCAGCATGCTTTACAACTTGCAATACGTGCTAGGGGATAGCCTATTTGAAGGTGCAATGAAACACTATGTAAAGAAATGGAAGCTTTGTCATCCCTATTGGGAAGATTTTAAAAAATCAGTTATAGACTATTCACACACAGATTTAAACTGGTTCTTCGATCAGTGGATCACCACTACCAAGACCATAGACTACAAAGTGGGTAAAATCCGCAAGACGGATTTCGGAAAGTCAATACGGATAAAACGCAAGGGAAGCATGCAAATGCCACTGGATATAGCTATTGAATATTCAGACGGAAGTGTGGAACAACATTACATTCCCAACACTTATTTCGAAAAGAAGACTACTGCTGTTAAACACCCCCGATGGATAGGTTGGGATGCTGTTCAAAGTAGCTATGATCTGAATGTCCAAACCGATAAGAAGATTAGAAATGTGATCATAGACCCCTCTGAGAGGTTGGCTGACATCAACAGACTTAACAATAGCAAGAAGCTAGCCTATGATTTAAAGTTTAAATTTTTAAAGCCTTCGTTTGGAAATTTCTACAACTATCAAATGAGCTGGAAACCCGACCTGTGGTATAACGCAATTGATGGTCTTAAACTGGGATTGAAGTGGCAGGGAAATTACGCCAATCTCAGACATCGGGCCAATGCTGATATTTGGTTCAACACTGCCATCCTCGCAAGAGAAACTGCTTCTAAGCACCCACTGATTTCTTACCGCATTTCTTATGGGGATAGACTTCAACCTGAAACTGATTTTCAAATTAGCTCTGCTTGGATAGATGGTTTAAACAGACAAAGCATAGAGATTTCTAGGCCATTGAGCAGAAACCAGTACTTCTTGCGTTTCAACAGTCTTTACCGCAATGCGGATCAAGCTTTGGATTATTTGATTCGTCCCGAGTCTTGGCAGGCCTCAAAATGGAACAATTATCTTGAGTTGGGTATCAATAGGCCACTTAAAGGCTGGAGAAGCAGGGGTACATTCTTGCTTAGCACGCGAGCTTCAGCATTGTTCAGCGATTTCAATTACGCCTCAATCAAGGCAGAATGGATAAATAGGAGAAGTTGGAAAGGCACTAGTCTGAGGTCTCGTGTTTTTGCCATTCATATGACTGGTAATCCTGCGCCCGAGAGCTTGGTTCAATTGGCCGGGGCGAACAATGAAGAATTGATGTCCAGTCCATGGCTAAGGTCTGCAGGATTTGTGCCTGAATCGTGGGAAAGCATGGGTCCGAGCATTGGCAACTGGCATCATGGAGGTGGCTTGAACCTCAGAGGATTTACGGGATATCAAGCTACTAATTCAACAGAGGCCGACACTTTCTTTGTTTTTCAAGGAACGCAAGGAGCATCCATTAATTTGGAGTGGGATTTTGAACGCAAACTGGATCCATTCAAAAGGCGTATGTCGAGAATGTTCAAATTGAATAGCTATTTGTTCTCTGACATGGGTGTTTTGGCAAACCAAAGGGGCAATAGTGGATTCAGAATGGATGCAGGCGTGGGTACAGCTCTTACCATAGATCACAGAAGGCGAACTGCATATGGTCCTCTTGTGTTGAGGATTGATTTCCCATTATTCATCAATCGCACGCCAGCAGGTGAGGGCGATTTTTTGGCTTTCAGAGCTATATTTGGCGTGGCGCGTAGCTTCTAATGATCAAGGCAGAAGGCATATACAAACGGTTTGGAGATCTGGATGTACTCAATGGTATCGATATCGAGATTGCTAGTTCTGAAATTGTATCAATCACAGGCCCCAGCGGAGCAGGTAAGTCAACCTTGCTGCAGATACTGGGTTCATTAGAAAAACCAACAAAAGGCAAGGTATATCTCAATGACATAGAGATTTCAGCCTTATCCAAGAGTAAATTAGCACAAACTAGAAATGAGGAAATTGGATTTATTTTTCAGTTTCATCATTTATTGCCGGAATTCAACGCACTTGAAAACGTTTGTATACCGGCTTTTATCGGCAAGAAAGCAAAGAAAAGAACCGAGGAAAGAGCTATGGGTTTACTCAAACGATTGGGTTTGTCTGACAGGGCTTTGCACAAACCCAATGAGCTATCAGGCGGAGAGCAGCAACGCGTTGCAGTAGCTAGAGCTTTGATCAACGACCCCAAAGTCATTTTTGCAGATGAACCATCGGGGAATTTGGATTCTGAAAATGCATTGCAGCTTCACGAATTATTCATCGACCTGAGAAACGAGTTCGGCAAGAGCTTTGTCATAGTAACACACAACACAGAGCTGGCGTCGATGTCAGATAGACAATTACAAATGAAGGATGGACTTTTACTCAGCTAAGCCGGTTCAGAAATCTTCACGATTTTCAGCAATTTCTCAATCGCATAATCTGCTTCTTCAGTAGTGCTGTATCTGCTAAAGGAGAACCTAATTGCTGAGCGCTCCGGTGAATGGTCAATTCCTTCTAATACGTGACTTCCGCCCAATGCTCCAGAATTGCATGCGCTTCCACCTGAAACACATACACCTTCAATATCCATTTGGTATAAAAGCGTAGAATGCCCTTCGTATGATGGCAATGAAACGTTTAATACCGTATAAAGGCCCCCGTCTATGGAAGTATCTCCATTGAAGTGAATACCCGGAATTAGATCTATAAGTCTTTGTTTGATATAGCCTTTTAACTCAGTAATGCGATCTATATCTTCATCCAAGTGAGCATAAGCTTGATTCATGGCTTCTGCTAAACCAATGATGCCGAGCAGATTCTCAGTACCAGCTCTCAATTTGCTTTCTTGGCCACCACCCGTTATGATTGGCTTGAGGTGTAGGCTCTTATTTTTATAGAGGAATCCAACACCTTTGGGTCCGTGAAACTTATGAGCTGAACAGCTCAAAAAGTCAACATCTAAATCTTGAAGATCAAATGTGTAATGCCCCATGGTCTGCACTGTATCGCTGTGAAAGTAACAATTGTATTCTCTTGCGATCGCAGAGATGCCCTTCAGATCATTCAAGGTGCCTATCTCGTTGTTGGCATGCATCAGGCTAATTAAGGAGTTCGGATATTTTTTAGCCAATTCACGCAAATCATGCATGTCAACTCTGCCTAAGCTATCTATTTTAACCAATAAAACTTCTATATCTCCCTTCTTATTGAGATCCACGGCAGTATCCAAAACCGCCTTATGCTCTATTGGGCTGGTAATGATGTGCTTGACATTCAAGTCATTGACTGCACACCTGAGCGCCATATTATCTGCTTCTGTTCCGCTACCTGTAAAATAGAGCTCGGCAGGGCTGCAATTGATCCATTTGGCAATCTCTCTTCGAGCGAGCTCAATCTCTGCTTTGGCTTTTCTACCCGTGGCGTGTATTGCGCTGGGGTTACCATATACATTGGTCATTGCATCAGTAATTCTATCAATGACCTTAGAGTCCATTGCTGTGGTCGCAGCATTGTCAAAATAAACCCTCATTACACCGCAAATAACGGAATATTCCCAATATTAAAGTGCGAATTTGTAGTTGATCAATTTATAGACCATCTGTGCCATATTGTATGAAGTTCTGTCCTCCGAATTGCGGGGGTTGAGTTCAACTACATCCAAGCCAACAACTTCGCAGTTTTTGAAGACCTTTTTTAGAAAGCGCAAGCTTTGGTACCAGCCCAAGCCACCGGGCTCAGCAGTACCAACACTGGGGCAAACCTCTGCCGCAAAGCCATCGGCATCTATACTCAAATAGATTTTTTTGGGCAATCGATTAAGGATTTCATCCATCCATCGGTCGCTTTCATGAATGTCCTTGTCATACCAGCAGTGTATATTGGGGTTTGCTTTCATTCGCGAAGCCTCTTCGGCAGATTGTGCCCGAATTCCCACTTGAAACAGTTTAGGTCCCAATTCAACTACCCTTGACATCACACAGGCATGCGACCACTTGCTGCCTTGATACTCATCTCTAAGGTCACTGTGAGCATCAATTTGAAGAACGGCCAAATCGGGATGTTTCTGAAGTTGTGCTTTGATCACACCGTAACTTACGCTGTGTTCAGCACCTAAACTGATTAGAAATTTATCGTCATTGATATAGCGCAAACTCACTTCTTCTATAGAGGCCATTAGCTCTTTTGGTGATTCAGTGTCCAGTGAAAAAGGGGCGGGGCTGCAAATTCCTATTTCCTTATAGATTTCACGGTTCAATTCAATATCGTAGTGTTCTACGTAATGCGAAGCCTGAACGATGCTTTCCGGACCGTATTGAGAGCCTTGACCATAGCTAGAAGAATATTCGAATGGCAATTGTTGAATGACACATTGAGATTTTTCATAACTGAATAGTCTCTCGTTGACTATGCCCAAAAAATTATACCTCGAATCTAGAACATTCATTATTTTTGGTAAAATTATGCAGCTCATGAAAACTAACAAATCAATTCTTCTCCTATTTACCTCTCTACTCTTTGTCTTTGCTTCGTGTACTCAAGCGCGCTACAGCTCGATGATGAGAAAGGCTAAGCCTCAGCAAATAGACCAGAAAGAGCTTCGCATAGCTAAAAAAGTTAGCAATCCTTCCGTGGATACCAAGGAGGTCATCGCCTTTGAAAGTGGTTTAGAAGAAACTCAGCTTGAACCCCTTGAGCAAGCTATTTCTGAGAATATCCAGACTAGCAAAAACGCAAGAACCCTCAATCCTCAAAAGGATAGAATTGACCGCGTAGCAAAAATTAGTGAACGTATTCCCGCCTCTCCAATCATAAAAAGGGCAAAGAAAAAAGTGTTGAATCACATAGATGAGGTGCAAGAAACCAATGATGATCGATCACTGATCAGACTTTTGATTATTGTAATACTCTTATTGATAATCTTAAATCTCATCTTGGATCTACTACCTCCAGTTTTTACAGGCGTATTGGGTTTGATCATTCTTATCCTGATCTTCCTCTGGTTATTGAACTACCTCTAGGGCTTATTTAGCGCGTTCTACGTATTCACCTGTGCGGGTGTCTACCTTTATGCTTTCCCCTTGCTTGACAAAGAGGGGTACATTGATTTCAGCACCGGTTTCTAAAGTTGCGGATTTCAAAGGATTGTTCGCCGTATCTCCCTTTACTCCAGGTTCTGAATAGGTAATTTCCAATACCACGTGATTTGGAGCTTCGGCCAATATCGGATTGCCATCGTCTAAATAGACTTGAAGCATCATTTCTTCTTTGATGAATTTCATTTGTTCGCCAATCATGCTATCGGCTATACTCAATTGTTCAAATGTCTCCGTATCCATCAGCACCAAATTATCTCCATCCTTGTAGAGGTACTGCATCTCTTTTTGATCTACCCTCACGGCTTCAATGGTTTCTCCTGACCTGAATCGATGATCCATGGACTTGCCTGTAATGGCGTTCTTCATCGTTACTTTATAAAATGCACCTCCTTTGCCAGGCATGGTGTGCTGATAATCTACTACTTGACAAAGTTGTCCATTATGTCGCAGAAACATTCCTCTGGATAAATCTTGTGTTGTTGCCATAATTGGCAAATATAAAACGCATTCAAAAAGAGGATCATCTTGTGGATAATCAGGAGCTTCATGCTAAAAATTAGGAGTACATTTGTTCCGGATGTTAGGCAAGGGAATGAGGTGAAATTCCTCAACTGTACCCGCAGCTGTAATGTATTAAAGCTGGCCTGTTCAAACCCACTGTCTCCACTGGAGATGGGAAGGGATGGTCAGAACGTACTGAGTCAGAAAACCTACTAGTGTCCATAGTGCAGAGCTTTCGGGAAGAAAGGCGAATGCTTAACCGCAATCACTTAGCACCCTTTACCTGCGTTTATATGAGAGTAGTTCTACTATCCATATTGACAGGAGTGCATCTATGCTGTTTTGCTCAGCATGATAGCATCACATTCATCGAGCCTATAGAGGTGGTCGCCCCCAAGTCTCTGGAAAACACTTTATTGAGTCATGAACTTTTAATCAGCGCTGACCCTAACCGTTCTGTTGCGGATCAATTGCAACTTCAAACTGGGGTTTATGTCAGGTCTCAAGGGCCTGGAGCCTTGCAAACAATCAGTTATAAAGGAATGGGAGCCATGCATATCAATGTAGACCTGAACGGACTAAGTCTGCAAAGCAGCATGAACGGCATCATGGATCTCAGTCTCTTGAATTCTTACCACTTCGGTGCAGTTCATTTTGGTGAACAGCAAAAAAGAGGTGCTGGACGGCAGAATCTAGGGGCAAGCATTCAATTGAGACCTACTGCCTTTGAGCAGAGAGCTTTTTTTGTATCCCTCGCTAGTAACTCCAACAAAAGCCTGGGCTTTAAATGGGGAGCTAAACAGATACAGGCAAGTGTACTATCCACTTGGGGGCCAAATCACGTGAATCTAGAATCCTATGGTGGCAATGGAAGATTGACTAATACCGCCTTTAATGCACATAGTGCAGTAATTCAGGCCTATGACAGCCTAGGCCGCTGGCTTTGGAAACCTCTGCTCAGACTTCAGTATTCCGATCGAGAAATTCCCTCTGGCTTGAACAGTGTCGAAGATGGAGTGCAAGAAGACATCAACATCATGCTGAGCAACTCCTTTCTTTCTGAAGTTGGCGCCAATTGGAATTTTAGTTTTACCAGTGGCTTGTGGCGAGAACAGATCAATTACAGCTCTGAGAAGCGAAATCAGTCGTTTACGAGCATTTCGTACAACTTTAACCACCAATTCAACGCCATTAGACAAATTGGCAAGAGGTGGAGATTCTGGATAGGAATAGGGCAAGATGGAACTCAGTACTCATCTGAGGCGCTCTTGGAGACGGTTTTCTGGAATCGTTTTAAATCCAATATCGCCTTGGAAAAAAAGAAAGGAGCTGGTGTATTTAGTCTCAATGCTCAAGTTCAGGAATACAATAGAAGACTTGTAAACGGATTTGATTTAAGGTATAAATACACTCTTCAAAATCACCGCTGGGTGATTCGAATGGCAAAAGTAAACCGCCTTCCAACTTTAAATGAGTTGTATTGGTATGAACCTGGTTTTGCAATGGGAAATCAAGACTTAGAAGCTGAAATGGGTTATCGATTAGACCTCTTTTATCAATTTGATTATAAGAGTTTTAGCATTAATATCAACCCTTTTATCGGAATGTATGAACGAATGATTCAGTGGATAGGTTTTCCCGTGATAGAAGCCACAAATCAACGAGAAATCCTTGCCAGAGGAGCAATCGTTAAATTGTCTCAGAAGATTTCACTAGGCAATGAAAACCTGCTCATTGAAAGCAATCATCAATTTCAGAAAAGTCAAATCAATGACCCCAAACACGATCACTATCAAAAACAGCTGATCTTTACACCAGAGTACAGTGGGAACCTGAGGATTCATTGGTATAGAGATGTGCTAAATCTTTATGTCAACGGGCTGTATATCTCCAAAAACTATATCACTGGGGGTAACGAACAATTCATAGATCCATATTTTCTGTTAGAGGCTGGGGGGTCCGTATCCATTTGGAATTTGCGTCTGGGACTAAGACTTGAAAATGTTTTAAATCAGGCTTATTTCAGTTTCCCTCAGAGACCCAACTTACCGAGAACCATTCATTTAAACTTAACTTATAAAATCAATAATAATGACAAATCAATTCCTTAAGTCTTTGCTGATCCTAGTTGCAGGCTTATTTATTCTCCAATCTTGTAAAGAAAAAGAAGAAGAAAATCCACCTCTGATCAAAGAGGATTTAGTGCTCATTTCCAATGAGGGAAATTTTGGGTGGGGTAAAGGAACCTTAGCTACCTACAATCCAGCGGACAAGAGTTTGCAAAAAGAAGTCTATGAGGGAATAAACGAGCAAGAAATGGGCAATGTATTTCAATCCATAAATAAGATTGAAGATCGATTGTACTTTGTCATTAACAACTCAAGTAAGATTCTAGTCGTCAACGAACAGCTTGAGTTCATCTCTGAAATCACGGGATTCAACTCCCCCAGACAGATTCTTGAGGTCGGAGCGAACAAAGCCTACGTTACGGATCTATTTGCCAATAAAATTTGGGTTCTAGACCTTGCAGCAGCAGAAATAAAAGGAGAGATCGATCTAAATGGTTGGTGTGAACAAATGATCATGCGCAAAGGAAAAGTATGGGTATTAAACAGGGGAGTAGGTAAG
>JAHEKB010000015.1:18199-19344 GCA_024638525.1 Bacteroidota bacterium | reverse complement strand
TATTATTGTGCCATTTTCCTTTGTCCAATTAAATTTTCCCGCTGAATATCCGGCAAAATATTTCTTGCTTGGACTCCAAATGGTCATACCGTATCTGAAAGTATGAAGTTGCCTTCGTTGCCAAGTGTTTAAATCATAGCTGAATACCTGATTGGAAGCCTTTACAATCAAAAATTGATCTCGATTTGTAAAAAGCATGTGACTTTCGTAACCAAAGGTCCCGAAACCTTCATGAGCAAAACGACAGGTTTCTGAATGACTACTAATTTCTTTATTAGCTGCAATGTCCCAATGAATAAATTCTATCTGATCATTGTCAATTTTAGTATAAATGATTTCATTCTTTTTAGTTCGTACAATTGCTTTATCAAAACGAATATTATTCAAAAGGTGCTGGTATTTGGTAGATAGATTTGTCGAAAAATCTAAACTGACGATATTGAAAAAATTTCTTTTAATACCTGCTGTGGTACCTTCAACAAATAATGTAGTGCTATCATAGAAAAGCCAAACTTTCAAAATGGTGTCACGCTGTCTTTTTTTTGATGAATTAGACCACGAAGCTTGATAGTGATTCAAATTAAATAGGCTGTTTACACCTTTGATTGCATAGACGAATGAGTTAGTACTATCAAAGGCAAATGTATTTTCCGTTGCACTATCATGAGAAGTGTAATATCCGTGTACCATCACTAAGCTTCCCATAACTTCAAAATCATTAATGAAGAATTTGGGAATGTGAATCTCATTTTTCTTCTTCAAATTGGACAAGTCCAATATCACCAAGCTATTAGTATTCTTTTCAACAGTTGAATAATCTACACTTCTTGAATCTATTAATTCTCGCTCTTCAATTGACTTTGTAACATTTTCAAGAGAACTTAGTATGAAAATATCACCTTCATAAACATGAATTTTTCCGATTCTTCTTGCCAATTTATTAGTCTCAACTTCTGCAACATTGAGTAAGTTCTTGCCATTTGATAGATCCCAAATATGAACTTGGTCATGAAGTTGAGTAATAAAGTAGTTCTGATTTTTAGAATATGCCCAATCTTTAATATCACTGTATGTAGTGTCAGTTATTGGATGATTTATACTGTATACAATCTGACCATGGTTAACGCTCCAAATGTCAATATTGT
>JAHEKB010000015.1:0-18189 GCA_024638525.1 Bacteroidota bacterium | reverse complement strand
CTATTGCAAATAGATATAATCCATCCTCAGAATATTCTAAAGAGTCAATAGGGCAAATAGATTCATCAATTCTGAAAAGCTCTTTTCCCGCAGTTGCATTCCATACAGTCCATGTACTATTTGCAGTTAATGCAACTAAGGTTTCTTGATCAGGACTGAGTTTCACTTCCTCTATTTCGCCGTCAAATCCTGTAGGCAATACCATCCTTGCTTCTTGCCCATAGCTATCTAGCATGCAGAAACTCAATACTAGAAATAGAAGGGACTTCAAGTTCATGGGTATTTTGCTAAATTAATTCTATTATTCGTATTAAAGTAAATGATGTGTCAACCATAGAATGTTCAATGTTGTTAAATCATAACTATTCCAACAATCATTTAGCCCCCGCTTTCTTGGAGCCAAATCCTTGTTCACTAAAACAAAATTGAATAAATTTGAGGCTCGTAAATGCTTAAAAATCTGATAGATACAAATGCTTTGTGGGGCCGGCAGCTCCACAATTAATTCAAACCCAAAAAGATCCTCGGATCTTATAGACCAAAAACCAAACCCTCCACGCGATGTTCTTTAAAAAGGCGACCTTAGCCCTACAACCAAATGAACATCTTACTCACCGGCTCAACGGGATATATCGGCAAACGGCTCTTACCTCTATTGGTTAAGGATGGACATCATGTCTATTGTGCAGTGCGCGACAAAGACCGCTTTAACCCTTCTTCTTCTCTGGTCAATAATATTACGGTCTTGGAAATGGATCTCTTTGACCAGCATTCCTTAAAGAAGATTCCCAAAGAGATAGATGTGGCCTATTACCTGGTTCATTCCATGAGCTCCACCAGAGACTACCAGCGGATGGAGCAAAAGTGCGCCATCAATATGCGTGAAGCTTTAAAGGAAACAGATGTAAAACAACTGATCTATCTGAGTGGCATAGTGAATGAGGATGTGCTTTCTAAGCATTTGGAATCACGCAAAAATGTAGAAGATGAATTGGCCAAGGGTGATTACGGATTTACCTGCCTCCGCGCTGGAATCATCATCGGTTCTGGAAGTGCATCCTTTGAAATCATGCGCGATCTGGTCGAAAAACTGCCTGTGATGGTCACACCCAAATGGCTGTTAACCAAATGCCAACCGATTGCTGTTTCTGATGTGCTCCAATTCTTGACAGCTAGCTTACTGGTAGAAGAAACCTATGGCCATCCTTATGATATAGGCGGAGATGAGGTCTTGACCTATAAGGAAATGTTATTGGCTTTGGCCAAAGTGCGTAAGCTCAAAAGGCGAATATGGACAGTTCCGGTTATGACGCCCAGACTTTCTAGCTACTGGCTTTATTTCGTGACATCTATTTCGTACAGTTTGGCCACCTCATTGGTAGATAGCATGAAGGTAGAAGTGGTCTGCAAAGACGATGCTTTGAAAAAGATGTTAGGCATTAAGACCATCAGCTATAGCGAATCACTGGAAAGGGCCTTTGACCGCATAGAGCGCAACGCCATACTCTCCAGCTGGAAAGACGCCTATTCAAGTAGCGGTACAGACTTTAATATTTCTGATTTTATAGAGGTCCCTCAGTTTGGTTGCTTCAAAGATGAACGCAAAGAGGATATCGTGGATAGGGATAAAACCTTGAACAAACTTTGGAGCATTGGTGGAATAAACGGCTGGTACTTCGGCAATGGCCTGTGGCGAATAAGGGGCTATTTAGACAAGCTTGTCGGCGGCGTTGGACTCAGGCGAGGTCGCACCAATCAAAGTAGCTTAGCAGCCGGAGATGCCTTGGATTTTTGGCGTGTACTCTATGCCAATAGAGAAGAAGGAAGGCTGCTCCTTTTTGCCGAAATGAAACTACCTGGAGAAGCTTGGTTGGAATTCAAACAAGAAGGAGACCAACTCGTCCAAACCGCCACCTTCAGACCACGCGGCATCGCGGGTCGCGCCTATTGGTACCTAGTAAAACCACTACATGGCATCATATTCAATGGGATGTTAGGCGCATTGACCAAAAAGGTTTAGGTATCCGGAACAGGAACAGTTTACAGGAACGGGGACGTAAACAGTGAGCCGGTTTCCGGAGCCGTCAGCCGGAGCCGGGAACGGGAAACGGGAACGGGGAACTGGTTTCCCTTTCCCGAGGCTTTGGAGAAACATAAAATTAGAACCAAATAGGTCAAGTCTAGATTGTCGGCCAAGCCTTTGAACTTTCAACGAACAAAACAAAGCCCTAGTAAGACCGCGAAGCTCCGAAGGAAGCTGAGGAGATCACCCGGCCGCACTTGGGCTTTGTAAAGTGAGTGAAAGTGAATTGGCGTAGGCCTTGATTCTTTTGCTTCGTTTTCTCATCAAGGAGAAAATGAAGGAGCCCTTGCGGCGGTGAGCAAGAGCCCGTCCGGCGCCACGGACTATCCCCAGCGGCAATGAGTGCTACTACATTTGTACATTATATACTTCCTCAAACTGCTCCGGTATTTCCTCATCGCTTTCACCTAGATTTTGTCTAAGGTCTATCTCAATTCCTCTGGCGATGGTTGAGATCGGCACATCATTGGCCGAACCTTCAAAGGGATTCTCACCAGTTCTACCAATGCGCTCCATGGTGTGAAATACCCAGGCCACGGCTACATAGAATGGAATGGACAACCAGACAAATAACTTGCCAATCACTGGCTGAGCAGCAATCATCTCAGTTCCAATCTCGGCAAATTGAGGAACAATGGCCAAGGGCAAGAGCCAGACAAAGATCCACATGAAGTAATGATTCAAGGTGGCAAAATGCCTGGGATAAGGAAAGTTCTTAATGCGCTCAGATTTGCCTTGTAGAGTAAAAAGTTCTTCGATTACAGATTCTATCTGCAAAAAAGAGAACTCCCAGATCAGGCCTCTCTGCTTCAGCTGTTCCAACTGATGAGACTGTCTGTAAAGTATGGCTGTTTGCTTGTTGTTCTTGCTCATGACATACTTCATATCCTCCTCATCCAAATAAGGCTTTAAGTCCTCTTCCAGATCGACCTTCCACTCCGGAGGATGCATCATATCGCCCCATTCCTTATTGGTCCGTTCATTCATGATAGTTTCCCAGGGTCTTGACGATCTCATGGCATGTCTCAATGCTGTCATCCAGGCAATATGCCTATAGGTCAATTGTTTGATGATGGCTTGTAATGACTCTTCATCCAAATGATTGCGGGTATGCTCATTGTTCACCATATCCTGCACATACATGCCAAAGGTTCGCGAAGTATTGACTATCCCGCCCCAGATCTTTCGAGCTTCCCAAATCCTGCCATAAGCCGCATTATTCTGAAAACCGATTACAAAGGCTACCGCCGTACCGATCAAAGCCAAAGGCGTCCATGGAATTTTGATCCAGGTGAGATCCAGGAAGAAATAAAGCGCAACAATTACTGCGCAATAAATGAAGAATCCGAAACTCTCGAATCGCGTCCACATGGCCATGTCCTTGGCCCGAAATACTTTTCTGGTGTACATAAAATAAGTGTGAGTACAAGTATAATGAAAAGGGTATTATACCGTCTGTCTTAACAGGCCCTCTTTTGCCGTGGGCTTCGGAGGAGGATATAAGCATGAGTGGCAGCCCTTGCGGCGGTGCGCAAGCCGGTCAAACTAAACTCCACTTCAACTCTATCGGCACTGAATTAAGTGCTTGAGAAATGGGGCAGTTCAATTTGGCAACATTAGCCAATTGGCCAAAGACTTCTTCGGATACTCCAGGCACATCACCTTTCAAATACAAGGTAATTTTCGCTATAGTATAGTCATAGCCCTGTTGGTCTAGGAGAACAGTGGCAGTAGTTTTTAGAGAATTGGCAGTAAATCCTGCACCGTTCAACTGAAAGCTCAATGCCATATTAAAGCAGCCGGCATGCGCTGCCGCAATCAATTCTTCGGGATTGGTTCCGTTTAATCCATCCTCATTGGCGAATCGACTCTTATGTGTATAAGGCAGGCTATCTAAGGCCTTGCTCGGAGTTGAAATATGGCCTTTCCCTTCTAATCCCGTTCCTTCCCACTTGGCCTCGGCAGTTCTAATGTGTTTAGTAATCATATTATTCTAGTAAAATAGTGGCTAGAAAGGTAAATATAGAAAATGAATTCCCTGCAATTACCGGCAACAAACTGAGCTTTTGCATAAAAAAGCCCTCTTTACAGAAGGCTCATTCATTATTTTAGATTTACTCGAGAGTATCCACTCTCACTCTTCACTCTCGAATTCCTATTGTTTCACCAGCTGAACTTCGATCGCTAGCTTCACTTTATCTGAAACTACGATTTTACCCGCCTCAGTGACAGCATCCCAGCTCAAGTTGAAATCCTTGCGATTGATTTCACCGCTGATCTCAAATCCAGCCTTGGTCTGGCCATATGGATCTTCTGCAATTCCATTGAACTCAACATCCAATGCTACTTCTTTGGTAATGTCTCTAATGGTCAAGTCACCAATCATTTTGTCTCCGTCATAGGACTTCGAGCTAAAAGTTAAATTAGGATATGCTTCAGCATTAAAGAAATCATCTGACTTCAGGTGATTATCTCTGTCTTCTGACTTAGTGGCAATCGAATCAACGTCCACAGATACTTCGACATTTACATCGCTAAAATCTTCGCGATTTGACCAGGCCTTAACATCAAAGTCGTTAAAGTGTCCAGTCACCGTTGAGATCATCATATGTCTTACTTTAAATACGAATTCAGAATGAGCCGGATCTACGGCCCAAAGGGTTTTTGTTGCAGTTTGTGTTTCCATATAGATGTATATACACACAAGTTGAGATTTGGTTTGCCTCAGTACTCTATTATTCCCTAAACTGTCACAATTGTCAAAAAAAATGTCTTATAGTAATAATTACCATTAGAATTTTATATTCGCTTTTTAAACATTAAGTGTATGTTAAGAATTTTCGGTTTAACTGCCCTTTTTATGGTCATCTCGACCGCACTCTCCTACAGTCAAACTACCATACAGGGGAAGGTGCAGAACCAGAAAGGTGAAGCCTTAATTGCAGCCACTGTAGCGGTTAAAGGCACTAGTCAAGGAAGCATTACAGATGCTGAAGGCAAATTTGAATTACAGCTAACAGATCCGGCAAACACTGTGCTCAGGGTATCGTACATTGGCTATATCTCAAAAGATGTATCGGTGTCTAACCAAACTTCCTTAATCATTACGCTGGAAAATGACGATGAGAGTATCACTGAAGTAATTGTAGTTGGTTACGGTACTTCTACCAAAAAGGAATTGACTGGAGCCGCCTCAAAAGTTAAAGGGGATGATATCCAGAAATTAAATATTCCACGAGTTGACCAGGCCTTGCAAGGTCAGATAGCTGGAGTGAACATCAGCACCAACTTAGGATCTCCTGGGGGTTCATCCAGTATTCGGATTAGGGGACTTTCCACCTTTGGAGATAACGATCCGCTAATCCTTGTAGACGGGGTTGTATATGATTCAGAAGGTCTCAATGCTCTGAATCCCAACGACATTGCATCTATAAATGTACTCAAAGATGCCACAGCCGGAATCTATGGTGTTCGAGCGGCCAATGGGGTGATCTTGATAGAAACTAAACAAGGTAAAAAGAACAGCAAACCGCGTTTTGAAGTGAGCTCTTATTATGGTGTGCAACAGACCTCACGAAAACTGAGCCTCTTAAATGCAACCGAATATGCCATATTAAAGAACGAGATGTTTGCTAATGGCAACGACGACATTCCTTTTCCAAATACCGCTTTAGGTGAAGGCACCAATTGGCAGGATTCGGTGTTTCAGTCAGCCGCTATGTACAGTCTCAATGTAGGGGTAACCGGTGGTACCGCTAAGGCACAATATTCAATTGGAGGCAGCTACTTTACCCAAGACGGTATAGTTGGTGGTGACAAATCAAATTTCCAAAGACTAAATGGAAGAGTTAACCTGAGTGTGGATCTGTCTGACAGACTCAAACTGAGTTCCGTTTTCTTATACACCCAAGAAGAAAGAGATGTGCTTCCAGAAAATGGTATTGGTTCGGTGTTATACAACACAATCAATGCTTTCCCAACAGAAGCCATTCGAGATGCAGATGGCAATTTTGGCTATTTGGAAGAAGTAACGGATATCATCAATCCGATTGCACAAATGGAAAACACCTACAATACCTCCTTTGTAAATAAGTTTGTAGGGAAAGAAGAACTGAGCTATGAGCTTTATCCGTCGCTTAGTTTCACAGGAAGGTTAAATTACAATTTTGCTTTGGTTGATCAGAAAGTCTTCTCTCCTTTGGTTTATTTCGGACCCGGTAAAGCACAGAACACGGCATTGAATGCAGACTTGGATCCAACCCAAGTTGAAATTGCTTCAGGTACATTTATTGATAGAGGAGCAAGTGTATACGAAGAAAGAGCAACCTATAGCGACCTGAATTTTGAAGCCTTTGCCAATTATAAAAAGACATTCAACATCATCCATCATATCAAATCAACGGCGGGTGTGTCTGTGTTTAGTAGAAATGGAAAAGGTTTAGGTGGCACAGCATACAATATTCCGAACAATTCTTTAGAGTATGCAGACATTTCAGCCAACCTAGCTCCAGGTGGTTATCTAAATAATACCAACTCTTTTCAGTTTCAGGAAAGATTGCTTTCGGTCTTCTTGAGAACCGAATACAAATACAGCAATAAGTACATTTTTTCGGCCATTTTAAGACGAGACGGATCATCTAAATTTGGACCCAATAACCGCTACGGTATCTTCCCGACCTTCTCTGGTTCATGGGTGGTTTCAGAGGGCTATAATTACGATTCTAAGCTCTTCCCTTTCCTCAAATTGAGACTGAGTTATGGGATTAGCGGCAACGATCAAATTGCCAACTTCGCCTACCGTGCCCTATTAGATGGTGAAGGAGTTTATGTATTAAATGATGTGATAGTATCTGGTGTAGCTATTGGCCGAGCGTCAAACCCAGACCTTAAATGGGAGTCTACACGGCAAACTAATTTTGGAATTGATTTTAGTGTAAAACGAAAATTGAATGTAAGCTTTAACGCTTTTTTAAAGAATACGCGTGGACTGTTATTTCAACCGGATGTTTCTGCCCTATTGGGCTCTTCAGGAGCAGGTGGATTTCCGCCGGTAATCAATGCAGGGGATGTTTCAAACAGAGGACTGGAACTGGAGATGTCCTACTTCCAAAGATTTGGCGACCTGAAACTCACCACCAGTTTTAATGCCACAGCATTGCAAAACAAAGTGATCAGTACCCCAGATGGAGTTGATTTTCTTCCAGGTGCCAGTTTTGGAGTTGGTGGTAACATTGCTACACGATTTGAAGAAGGATTCCCAATAGGTTATTTCATTGGATTTGAAACGGATGGAGTTTTTCAAACCCAAGAAGAGATTGATAATGCCACTGTTGTTCAGAATGGCGCCAAACCGGGTGACTTCCGTTATGTGGATCAAGACGGAGACGGGAAAATCAACTTTAGTGATGACTCTGACAAGAAAATGCTCGGATCACCAGTCCCAAGCTTCACCTTTGGTTACAACCTTTCCCTGGATTATAAAGGATTTGACCTTTCAGCAAATCTATTTGCGGCTGTCGGTCAGGAGATCATTCGCAACTATGAAAGACAACAACCCTATGCAAACCAGCTGAGTTATACCATCAACCGTTGGACAGGTGCAGGAAGTACTAGTGAAAACCCCAGACTAACCACAGATTTAACCCGTAATAATGTATTCTCTGATTACTATGTCGAGAATGGATCATTCCTTAGATTGAGAAACATACAATTGGGATACCGTCTTCCTCTAAAGGCTGGCAACGTATCCCGCATAGAAAGTGCGCGGGTTTATATAGCAGCGAACAACCTTTGGACTTTGACCAACTATCAGGGATTTGACCCGGATATTGGTTCATTCGGAGGACCACTTTCTGCTGGTATAGATTACGGATTCTATCCACAAGCAATCACCACCATGATTGGAATTAGCATTCAATTTTAAGCCATGAAAAGATTACAAAAAAGCTTGCAAATAGGAGCCCTGATGATCTTCATCACGCTATTGGCTTCGGGCTGTCAAAAGTTTCTTGACATCGACCCTCTATTTACACAAGATGCTGAAAACTTCTTTGAAAATGAGGAGGACTATCAACGGGCCTTAATAGGAGCCTATGATTTACTCCAATCCTCTTTTGTACACCTATGGGTAGGAGAGATCGCTTCTGACAACTCCATAGCAGGAGGAGAAAGTGTCACGGACACTGAAGGCTTACACGAAATCGATGAAATGGGTCACGATGCAGTGAATACTGAATTGCGTGATGTATTCCGCTGGAACTACGCAGGGATAACCCGAGCGAATTACCTTCTTGAAAATAAGAATAAGATAGATTTTGAAGGTAAGGACATGATTATTGCAGAGGCACTTTTTCTGCGTGCCTTCTACTACTTTCAATTGGTTAAGTTCTTTGGTGATGTCCCCTTGATCATAGATAAGCGACTGGGCATTGAAGAAGTTAGAGAACTCGATAGAACGCCAAAATCTGAAGTATATGCACAAATAGAGAGCGACCTTCAAGTCGCTGCTCAAACACTGGACTGGAGCAATCTGGTAAAAGGAAAAGTAACCAAGGGTGCAGCCCTGTCTTTGTTGGGAAAGGTTCAGCTTTATCAAGATAAATTTAGTGAAGCCGCAAATACCCTAGATCAAGTTATAGAACAAGGCCCTTACCAATTGATCGAAAACTATACCGACCTATTCACGGTGGCCAATGAAGGCCATTCAGAAGTAGTATTTGACATACAATACAGTGGATTAGAAGGTGGAAGTTATGATTGCTTTATTTGCCTGGAAGGAAATGCTGCAGTTGGATTTCAAGGTATAAGAAACTATGAAGGTCCTATCTATTCTACTGGCAACAGTTACAATCTACCGACTCAGGATCTCTATGACGCCTTTGACGCCAATGATCCAAGAAGAGATGCCAGCGTATTGGATATAGAGGCCTTCAAGAATTCGCAAGCAGATCCCAGTACCGTCTCTTATGGTGTCGGAGCCGGAGGACATACAGGATTCTACAACAATAAATACATTAAAAAATCCGGAGAGTTAGGTCTTCCTGATGATGACCTAACCAGCCCATTGAACCATGTGGTCATTCGCTATGCAGACGTATTGCTTATGGCGGCAGAGGCACACAACAGAAAGCCTGGGCCCGACGACAACAAAGCTAGAACATATGTGAATGAGGTGCGAAGCCGAGTGGATATGGATGACTTGACCTCTTCTGGTCCGGATTTGACATCAGATATATGGAACGAAAGACGGCTAGAACTATCAGGAGAAGGCCATCGCTTCTTTGACCTTGTGCGAACAGGAGAAGCAGCAGCGGCAATCGATGGATTTATAACTAATAAACACGAGCTCTTCCCAATCCCTCAAGTTGAAATAGACTTGGCCGGTGGGAATTGGAGCCAAAACCCAAATTATTAATATATATTTTATGAAAACAATTTTAAATTTAACACTTGTAGCCTTACTCTTTATAGGAGTAAGTAGCTGCAAAGATGAGGATGAGCCTTCATTAGGAGATCCTCCAACCGAAGCAGATGCAGCTTTTACCTATAAAGCCTCTGCCACGAGTAACAACATTATCGAATTCACCGCGTCCAATCCAGACCTCACCGCAAAGTGGGAGCTTGGTAATGGGCAGACTGCAGAAGGGACTATGGTTGAAGGAACCTACCCATTTGCAGGAACATATACAGTTAAATTAACTGTGTTTAATTCAGGTGGAAGCGCGAGCAGCAGCCAGGACATTGTTCTAGATAATGACGACCTAAACTTACTTGACGATCCTTTGTTTACCATGTTGACTGGCGGAGTATCGGGTCCTGGCCAGCGAATTTGGGTCGTGGATTCTACACGCTTTGAGCATTTGGGAGTTGGACCACATCCAACCGATGCCGATTTTGACGGATACTACCCCAAGTGGTGGCAAGCTACTCCATTGACCAAGACTACCAGCGGCCTTTACAGCGATCAGTATGTCTTCAAGCTTTCACAATTTGCATTTGATCACATTACTGGCGGCCGTGTTTTTGTTAAGACAGGACATGAAAGCGAGTTTCCTGGTGCCTTTGCCAATGCAGATGACTTTTCAGCGCCAATGCCTGATCAGTTGGGCGAGGCATGGAGCCTAAACATGGGAGACGAAGACACCACTATAAGCATTTCAGGTGATGCTTTCATAGGCTTGTACACCGGAGTGCGTGAGTATACATTGATGGAACTCACCGATTCAGTCATGCTACTTCGCTACATAGACACCAAAGATGAAACCACTTTGTGGTACATCAGATTGGTTCCTGATTATGTGCCGGTAGATGGGGGATCAACTGATACTGACCCCACAACAACAGCTCCTGATCCAACAGCTGCATCCACAGACGTAATTAGCTTGTTCTCAAATGTCTATACTGATGTTACTGTAAACTCATGGAGAACTGACTGGTCTGCTTCTGATTTTGACGATATTCAGATAAACTCAAATGATGTTAAAAAGTACACCAACCTTGGTTTTGTTGGAATTGAAACGGTTGGAGATAATTCTATTGATGCTTCTGGAATGACGCATATTGAATTTGATGTCTACACCCCAAATATGACCGAAGTCAAATTGAAATTGGTTGATTTCGGAGCGGATAACGCCTTTGGTGGTGGAGACGATACTGAATTTGAGTTGACCCTAGCTACGCCAACGCAGGACTCTTGGGTACATTATAAGGTGCCATTGGCTGACTTTACAGGATTGGCTTCCACAGAGCATATTTCGCAATACATCTTTGTAGGTACTCCTTATCAGCAGAGCACCATGTACTTAGACAATGTATATTTTAGTAAGTAATTAAATCTTCGATTGTTTTGACATAAAAGGGGCGAGATTAATCCCGCCCCTTTTTTATATTGCAGGTATTCGTTTAATCGCCGACATATTACTTTTTAGCACCTTATTTCTTTCTGTTTCGTGCACAGACCAACAAGATGTACCTCCTTTAGTCCTGCCGACAGCTTTAGAATTGAGCATAAGCTTATCACCGGATGTAGAAGGATTGGTTGAGGTACAGGCGACTGCAGAGAACGCCAACTACTACAGCGTGGTTTTTGAAGAAGGTGAAAAAGTCACCAACGAAGAAAGCGCCAACGGTAAACACATCTATAGGTATAGAACAAGTGGAACCCACCGCATAAGGATAAGGGCGCATGCGACAGCAGCCGATTATATTGAGCTGATCGATACGGTAAATATTCTTTTGAGTTCGGAAGGAATAGCCGAGATACCCAGCACTGGCTATACTACTCCAATGAGTTATGATGGTTACACTCTTGTGTGGAATGATGAGTTTGATGGCAGTAGTTTGAACACTGAATACTGGAACTACCAGATCGGTACAGGCACCTGGGGTTGGGGTAATAACGAGCTACAATACTACCTCAAGGAAAACGTGCGAGTCAAAGATGGCTACCTGAGTATTACTGCTAAGCAACAACAAGTCAGCAGCAGCCAGTATACCTCTTCAAGGATAACGACCCAAGGTAAAAAGTTTTTTAAATACGGGCGAATTGATATTAGAGCCGCCATGCCTCAAGGAAAGGGTATTTGGCCGGCTTTGTGGATGCTTGGAGAAAGTCATGCTACGGTGGGATGGCCAGAATGCGGCGAGATAGATATAATGGAAATGGTTGGAGGATCAGGAGCTGGCTTAGGTGACAATAAAGTCCACGGGACTGCGCACTGGGACAAGGACAACAGATGGGCCTCTAGTGGAGGCCACTATACGCTATCAAGCGGTATACTAGCAGATGAATTCCATGTTTACAGTATCGTTTGGAATGAGTATAGAATCCGGTGGTATATAGATGACATCAGCTATTACAGCCTATCATTTAGCAGTTCAATGTCTGAGTTTAAGGAAGCATTTTTCTTTATTTTTAATGTAGCTGTGGGAGGCAACTGGCCAGGATCACCAGACCAAACAACGCTTTTTCCACAGTCTATGCATGTAGACTACGTTCGTGTATTCCAATAGCAATAGATTCGTTTCCTTTCTTGAAACTGAATGTGAGAATGGTATTAATTTACACTGCATTCCCATCTAATATGACTCAACATTTGTTACTGAAATGCACCTTTCATGGCAGCCTTTTTTTTAGCTTTGCCGCACATGAAAATCGGACTGATCAGAGAATGGAAGCAACCCGCTGATAAACGCGTTGCACTCACTCCGACCCTTTGTAGGGTATTCAAGGAACACTACCCTCAAGTGGAACTGGTTGTGGAGTCTTCTCCTGACAGAACCTTCCACGATCTGGATTATCAAGCCGTGGGAATAGAGGTGGTGCAGGATCTGTCTGATTGTGATGTCCTATTGGGAATCAAAGAAGTACCCATTGATAAGCTGATTGAAGGCAAGACCTATCTCTTTTTTTCTCATACCATCAAAGCACAGGAATACAATCGGGATCTGCTCAAGAGCATACTCCAAAATAAGATCAGACTGATCGACTATGAAACCCTATTGTGGCCTCACGGAGGTCGAATTCTGGGCTTTGGAAAATGGGCGGGAATAGTAGGTGCTTATAATGCCTTCTTAAGCTGGGGCGAAAAGCACAAGATTTATCAATTGCCGCCGGCCTATACCACTTCGGGGTTTGAAGAGTGCATGCAGTTACTGCAAAGCGCAAAACCGAAAGGTGTAAAAATCGCCTTTACCGGCAACGGCAGGGTAGCCAATGGCATTCGTGAAGTCTTAGAACTAATGGCTATTTCGGAAGTTTCAACTGAGGATTTTATTGATCGCAACTATGAGGAATCCGTATTTGTTCATTTAAAAAGTGAAGACATCTACGCAAGATTGGATGGAGCTGAATGGGATGATGCGCACTTTTACGCCAACCACCAAGCCTATAAATCTTGTTTTGAACCCTATCTTTCAACTGTGGATTTATTAATTAATGGAATGTATTGGGAGGACGATATGCCTCCATTATTTTCCAAAGAAGACACCGCAAAGCCCAACTTTGGGATTCAAGTGATCGCAGACATCACCTGCGATGTTGAAGGAAGCGTACCCATCACCTTAGAAGCAACAGATATTTACACCCCAACATTTGGTTGGTCTAAATCCAAGCAGCAAAGAGTGGAGAAGTATACTGAGGACAGCATAGATATCATGGCTGTAACCAATCTGCCTACAGAAATGCCCCAGAATGCAAGCCAAGAGTTCGGCACTTTGCTGTTGGAACACATCCTTCCATTGCTGATCAACGGGGATAAAGACGAGATTTTATACAAGGCCACTATTACCACTTTAGAAGGCCAATTGAATGTGCATTATCACTACCTCAAGGATTTTGTAGCTGATTGATAAGACTTACCTTTGCTTCATGAAATTTGGTGTTGTCATTTTTCCAGGATCCAACTGCGATCACGACCTGATTGATGTACTAGAAAAAGTCAGCGGAAATCCCGTTGAAGAGCTGTGGCACAAAGACACAGACTTAAAGTCGTGTACACATATTTTTATACCAGGTGGATTCTCTTATGGTGACTATTTGCGATCAGGTGCAATTGCCAAACTTTCACCTGTCATGGAATCGGTGGTTGAACACGCTGAGAACGGAGGTTTTGTTTTGGGTATCTGCAACGGTTTCCAGATTCTGTGCGAAAGTGGATTATTACCTGGAGCTCTGCTGAGGAACGAGAATCAACTCTTTGTCTGTGACAATGTCTATTTGAAGTGCGAGAATGATCAAACAGCGATTAGCAATCATTTGAACACCACCACTGCTTATAAGATTCCTATTGCCCATGCTGAAGGGAGGTATTATGCCGATTCTGAAACCCTGCAAAAATTGAATGCAAATTGTCAAGTCATCTTCCGCTACTGCAATGAAAATGCCGAGGTTCGACCTGAGGACAATCCCAACGGCTCAAAGGAGAATATTGCCGGAATTGCCAATGAAGGATTCAATGTATTTGGCATGATGCCTCACCCAGAGCGGGCTGCATCTGCGGATCTCTTCAATCAAGATGGTTTGGCATTTTTTCAAGCCCTTTTGGAGGAGAATTCCTTGGCCTAAACAGAGACCCTCAAAAAGGCATCATCTTTTCTCAATTTGTCGAGCATGCCGGACCACTGAGGTCCAAAACTAAAGTGCCCTGCCAAGATTTCTTCAGAGACCGCCACCAGTTTAGAG
The DNA here is from genome assembly GCA_024638525.1 of Bacteroidota bacterium. GTDB lineage: Bacteria > Bacteroidota > Bacteroidia > NS11-12g > UBA9320 > JAHEKB01. The sequence goes on along the minus strand of JAHEKB010000015.1, from coordinate 3,925 downwards.
TTATTGCTGCAATATTCTGCCAACTGCCTTTCATCCAGTCCCAATTGGCCTTCTCTGCCTGTTTCCAAATAATCAATATCCTCCCAAAGGCTTCTGTGAAAAAGAATGGCCCCAATGCTAAACCGGTGTGGGCATACTGTATAGCTATTTGATTTCTTATTCAGCTGCTCAGCTATTTGATCAAAAGGTTGACAAATATCCCAGAGATATGCAGCGGCTTCTGGATCTGACCAGGCAGGTATGCCCATACAAGAAGAAGTGGCTGGCCCAAATCTCTCTTCGTATTCGTCCCGCTTAACAAGTTTATCCAATAGCCGATGATAGCTATAGCCGTTGACGTTAATTAATGGAGCCAAATAGGCGAAGTCCTGTGCCTCTTGATCCAAACGACCTTGCAGAGAGAGCATATTGGAAAAGAAAGCCTGAGGCAACATTATGTCCTCATCCATCTTAAAGATTCTATCTGCAATGGGGTGGTGTTTTATGGCGAGGTTTACCGCCACCGAAACCTGATTCTTCTGGCACAATAGAATACTCCAATTCTTGTCTTTTGCCATCCGTTCCAATTGCTCATGCTCATCAAATCCTGGACAAACGATACAGACATCCATGGGAATAAGGGCTTTATCTAAACGATGAAAAAGGTAAGGCCACAACTCTTTCTTATAGCCACAAATCAATACCAGAAGTTCCGACCTGCCTTGTTGACGATTTTCAAGTCTGTATTTAGAATTCAGTCTATTCGCCCTCAAAATCTCAGACCTGGACTTCCGCAATACGTATTTCCTCCAAAGATTAATGAACTTCACTATGTCAATCTATTCATTTCATTAAAACCTCTTCATTCAGCTTCGATCTACTCACTCGTATTCCCACTCTCCACTCTCACTATTTACATCCTGGGGAATAAACCCAAAGGTCTTTTCATACAAATCATATAAAGTCTGAGAAACTTTGTCTTCGTATATATCTCCCCATTGAATGTAATTGCGTCTTCTCCCCTTCTGTAATTCAATGTAATAATTCATATTCCCGCTCTCATTCATTTCCATTTTCAAGACATTATGAGATCTGAATTCTTTAATTAGGTCTTTTGCTTCTTGAGCTGGTATGGATTCAATAGCGATGGTTGAACTATCACCTAAAAGCATATATGAATACTCCAGTTTTCCGTTTTCATAAATCTTTAAACTCACATGAAGTCCGCTAAAACCTCCATAGTTCCCAACCTTGACAAAATCCAATTTGCCCTCTCTAGGGTATTCTGGATTAGCACAAGCCAACACTAGAACCGAAATCAGAATTATGAGCTTCTTCATGTGCTCAAAAGTAACATTATTGAAAGCTGGAGATGCAGCCTAGTGCCCAGAATATAAAGTAATTGCCAACGCATATACATCCAGGCTAAAAGATGTTAGCTCCAAAACATATCTTGGTATCCGGGGAGGGGTGGGACTTGTCCCTCATCAAGTATTCAAGTTTAAATACTACTGCGGATGGGTTCAGTATTACTTCTTTCTGATCACCATTAAGCCATCTCGAATTGGCATCAGTACATTTTCCACCCTGGAATCTCTTTGGATGTATCCATTGAATTCATGCAAGGACCTTGTTTCTTCATCCTTTACAAGCTCTTCATTATCAACGACTTTGCCGCTCCATAATACATTATCAGCAATGATTACAGCTCCGGATGGTAGACGATCGATCAACAGTTTATAGTAATTGAGGTAGTTTTCTTTGTCCGCATCAATAAAGACCAATTGAATTTCATCTTGAATCTCAGGAATGATCTCCAACGCATTCCCAATATGCAATTTGATTTGATCCGCATAATCAGATTGGCTGAAAAAGGCCTTTATTCTGTCTTCCAACTCCTCGTTCACATCTATGGTATGCAACTGCCCACCCTTGGAGAGGCCTTCTGCAAGACAGAGGGCGGAATAACCTGTATAGGTTCCTATTTCCAAGATTCTTGCAGGTGCGAGCATTTTAGAAATCATACTCAAAACCCTGCCTTGGAGATGCCCGCTTAACATTCTTGGTATCAGCACATTGGCATAGGTATCTCTGTTCAATTCAGCCAACAAATCACTTTCCGGGCTGCTGTGTTCCTCGGCATAGGAGGAAAGTTGTTCATCTATAAATATCATGGGAAGTCAAAACTTGCTGAGATCATTTTATGATCGCTCCTTATCTCTGTACTACTGGTATAGGATTTACATTGAAAAAAATCATCGAATAGAATAAAATCTATTCTAAGCAATGGAAAGGGTTCTAAATAGGTGGTTCCCACTCCAGATCCCTTTTCAATAAAAGCATCCTTTCTTCCATTTCTCAATTGCTGGTAAGCGTAGGATTGAGGAGTATCGTTAAAATCACCCATTATGATCACAGGATATGGGCTATTCTCCACGATTTCACTAATCTTTTGCGTTTGGATAGCCCTCCTTTTCATACTTCGTCTAATGCGAACTGCTGTGTTCTTTGCATGGTCAGTGTATTGTTCATCGAACTCAATATTTAAAAACTTGTGATAGTCCCCGGCTCCCAGAGAGTTTGATTGAAGATGAGTAGCGATCAATCGTATCACTTCATCATTTACTTCCAAATCGAACCAAGCCGTCATATTATCAGACTTGTGGCCGTAGTCTACTCGCTCCCAATGCAATATCTTGTGTTTAGAGGCCAACATGAGGCCGTAGTCATAAATATTTCTGCCGGATTCCAGCCGCACGAATTGCTGGTAAGGATATGCAGATTCGTCCACTTTTCCTTTCTTATTCAACCATTCTACAAACACCGCGACATCCAAATCATTGTCTTTTAAGAATTGGTTTACTTGTACGGAGGTATTGCCTTCGTTATACACTTGCAGTACGCGGGTATTAAAAAACATTAGATTAAATACCCCTTCTTCTTCTGATGTGGCATTGAATTGAACATCTCTGAGAATAAAAGAATAACCCGCGACTAAAATGAGTGCATTATAAATCCACAATCGCCTTCCTAAAATCAACCAGAAGAATACCAGTCCTAGATTAGCTATGACCCAAAGCTTAAAGGTCAAGCCAAAGAACCCGACGAACCAGAATATATTTGGATCAGTGTATGGAGATAAGTAGGCTAAAGCCAGACCCAAGACAAATACCATGTTGAACAAAAACAAGATGTTCTTTATGATGAACTTCATTACTCGCTGGCTTTGAACAAGATGTCTTTTTCTTCTCTACTCAAGCTATCGTATCCGGATTGACTGATCTTATCTAAAATCGCATCGATCTGCTCTTGATCAGGTGTTCTTTTCCTTGAGCCGCTGGGAGTCTTGACTTTTCTCTTGCTCTCATCTCTGTGAACTGTTTTCATTTTACTTCTCCTAAATGATGGAAGCTCAAAAGAAGGAATATCGATGCGCCCTTGAATATTAAGAATATACAGGGCTCCAAAAACTGCTCCTCCGAGATGTGCAAATAGGCCTCCAAAATTGGCGCTCGCTGGCATGTTTAAGAGGTCTAAAACTACAAGTATTGCCGCTAACCACCTCATCTGAATATTGAATAGACCAAAGGGTCGTATTTCGTAGAAAGGAAGATGAACACCAGTTGCAACTATGATAGCGGTTACGCCTCCCGATGCTCCCAACAATACCATTCTACCCACCACATCATCAAAGAGCGGAAATACATTGGCCATAATGACAAAAAAGAGTCCTCCAACTATTCCACCTCCTAAAAAGATGGTCCACACTTTGGATCTATCTAAAAAGTCATGCAGTATCCGGCCAATGAAATAAAGCATAATCATATTGCCAACGATATGCCATATACTCCCTAAAGAATGAAAGAATATATTGGTGAGTATGGTCCATGGTCTCATGACCAGCTTCCCCAAATCGGAAGGTAAATAGAAATAGCTGAAAAAATTA
>JAHEKB010000194.1 GCA_024638525.1 Bacteroidota bacterium | reverse complement strand
GCATTGCTGAGACCCTTTATTGACGGCATACCTTTGGATCTAGCGAGCCGACTTCTGCCAGTTAAGACCAAATTTAAATTTTCACTGGCTAGCCATATTCATTGGCATTCAAAGTCTCAAAGAAAACACGCAGACAAGGCCAAAGATCAAAAGCAAAAAGCCAAAATATCCAAAACAGGACTACTGGGCATAGTAGACAATCTCAAATCTACCGTTGAGCGTTTGCATTGGAAACCCGGTGAGACAGAATGGGGAGATTACTACAATAACACCAATTACAGCGATTCTTCATTTGAAAACAAAAAGGCCATCGTCAGTTCCTTTCTCAAGGCTTCAGAGGCAAAAAGCTTGTGGGATCTGGGCGCCAATGACGGAAATTTCAGTAGTCTAGGTGCCGAAATGGGTATGCAAACTCTTGCTTTTGATATCGACCCCATTGCAGTTAACAAAAACTACAGGGCTCTAAAAGGGAACAATCAAGTGAAAATGTTGCCATTGGTGATGGATTTGACCAATGCCAGCCCGTCTTTGGGTTGGGCTCACGAAGAACGGGATAGTCTGGCTGAGCGAGGCCCTGCGGATTGCATCATGGCTTTGGCCTTGATTCACCATTTAGCCATTTCCAATAATTTGCCATTGGAACGAATAGCAGACTATTTCAGCAAATTAGGTAATCAGTTGATCATAGAATTTGTACCCAAGGAAGATTCTAAAGTGAAGACCTTACTCGCTACTAGAGAAGATATATTCCCTAGCTATGATGTCAATCATTTCCTCGAGGCATTTGGTCAGTACTTTGAACTTCTTAAGAGCGAAAATGTTCAAGATTCATTCAGAAGCATACATCACTTTGTTAAAAGGCAGTGAAGCGGTTTCCATGGCATACAGTCTTGATTGCTTTGTATTCGGTATTTTTTCTATTTGCCGAGAACATTAAATATGTGAAGACTTCAGATTTATGGAGCCCACTGATTATAGTGGTATCGGGTTCCTTGGTGCTTTTGCTCCTGAATCGTTTGATCTTAAAGAATACCATCGCTGCAGGAATCATCACAACCGTGATGGTATTGATTTTTTTTAGCTACGGTCACTATCACGAATTGCTCTATCCCAAAAAGATTCCAATCATCGGAGTTCGTTTAGATCACAACTTTTACAAATGGTCATCGGGCATACTCATCGCCTTGCTATACTGGCGGCTCATAAAAGCAAAGCAGGCATGGTATAAGCTCAACGGACTCCTCAATTTTGTAGCTATTCTGTTGTTGGCTATGCCATTGTATAAGATTTTCCAGGACAAGGCAATGCCAAATATGGCAGATAGTAAGCAAGAGAAACCCATTTTACAACAGGAGAAATTATCCAACACACCCTCGATATACTACTTGGTCATGGATGCATACGGAAGAAATGACGTATTGCGTGATATGTATGGCTTCGACAACAGTGAGTTCACAGATTGGCTCAAAGAAAAGGGCTTTTACATTGCGGAAAAGAGCTTTGCCAACTACAATAAGACCGTCTTATCTATTCCTTCTGCGATGAGCATGAATTACCTCGATTCATTGGCAGAAGTGCTTGGGAAAAAGAGTGAAAATCAAACTCCGTTGCTCGAATTGATTGATAAAAACCCCACGGTTGATCAACTGAAGGCATTTGGCTACACTTCCTTTGCCTTTGATGCTCCCATATTGGATTACCTATTTATGGACTCAGCAGATTTGTTTTATACTACCCCGGGGGCTTATGTCAATTTGTTTGAAAATGAGTTACTGAATACCACCATTATTCGCGCTTTCAAACGCAAAGAAGCAGTTTCTAGTCCAGATCAATGGGAACACCATCGCAAGAAGATCCTCAAGGGTTTTGAGAAGGTCGTTGCCGTGAGCAAGCGAGACGAACCCTATTATGTTCACGGTCACATTCTAGCTCCTCATCAACCTTTCGTCTTCGACAGAGAAGGCAATGCCCAAGACCCCAAACATCACTATACCTGTTGGTATCCCGTGGAGGAAGGCAGGGACCCAGAAGAGTACAGAACAGAATACATTGAACAGCTAGAGTATGTCAATGAGAAACTAAAGCAGACTGTAGAAGCAGTACTGGAAAACTCAAAGCAAGCTCCAATCATCATCATTCAAGGCGATCACGGACCCTGTGCTGAACTCACCAATACCAAAACCATTGAAGGCAATAATTTTAGGGAAAGAATGCCCATTTTAAATGCCTATTTCTTTCCAGATCAAAACTATGACGCCTTGTATCCAAGTATTAGTCCTGTAAATAGTTTTAGGCTAGTATTGAGTCAATATTTTGGGCGTGATCTCCCTTTACTCCAAGACAGCGCATTCTATTCTACTTGGGAACACAACTATGATTTTGTGAATGTTACAGACAGCCTCAATTAAAACTCTTTCAGGCTCATATCCAAGCTTTTGACGCTATGTGTTAAGGCTCCAACGGAAATATAATCAACCCCCGTTTCCGCATAGGATAATATGGTCTCTTCTGTGATCCCTCCTGAGGCTTCCGTATCGCATTGCCCATTGACCAAGCCCACAGCTTCTCTCATTAACTCAGGGCTAAAATTATCAAACATGATTCGATCAACATTCATATCTAGGGCCTGTTGAACTTCGTCTAGGTTTCTAGTCTCAACTTCAATGGCCAAAGCTCTGTTCTCACTCTTCAAATAAGATCTGCAGGATTCAACGGCTTGTTTAACTCCTCCGGCATAATCAACGTGATTGTCTTTTAGCATTACCATATCAAAAAGACCAAAACGATGATTTTCTCCTCCCCCTATGCGCACTGCCGCTTTTTCAAAAACGCGTAAACCAGGTGTGGTTTTCCTAGTATCCAAAAGCTTGGCCTTTGTTCCTTCAATAATATCTACCAACCGTTTGGTATATGTAGCTATTCCGCTCATTCTTTGCATAAAGTTAAGGATTAAGCGTTCTGCCTGAAGTATACTATGCACTGGGCCATGTACCTCAAAAGCAATCTGAGCATATCTCACCAGATCTCCGTCTTCTTTGAATTTCTTGAGATCAAGTGAGGTATCAATACGCTGGCAAATCATTTGTGCTACTTCCAAGCCAGCAATGACCCCATCGGCTTTGATGATCAATTGTGCCTTTCCCATGCTTCCTTTTGGAATGCTACCTAAACTGCTGTGATCACCATCACCAATATCTTCAGCTATGGCAAGATCCAACAACGAATGCATTAAAGAATCGGAATTTTGCATATGACAAAGCTAAAATTAATCTTCAAAGGAAAGTCCCTGAATCAAGTAGCCCTTTCCGCTCGTTTTTAAGAATAAACTGACCCTGTATTCTTTGTCACCACTAATATAGCTGGCAATAACAAACTTTGATCCACCGGAAGAGTTCCCCGTATGTCCCAATTTAAATTCGTCGCAGGGGTGTTTGCTAAAGAAGGCTTTTAGAACTTGGGCGGCTTGTTTCTGGCTGTAAACTCCATCTGCATAAGGTGTAACTACCTCAACGCTCTGATCGAACATATTGGTCAAAGCCTCAACTGAATTTGACTTAATCGATTTAGCTATCTCATCGACGAGCTCCTCCTGAGCAAACAACAGCCCAGAGATTAAAAGAAAAGTTATTCCGAATGTTCTTAGTCCTAACATAGACTCAAAATACCTCCAAGTTCGTGCCAAAGTTAGCGATTAGATCCCGATAAGCGCATCATAACTATCCTCAACATTATTGTGCTTTCTCTGAATAAATCCGATAAAAAGGAGAATTTCGCAATCCAGATTTTGAAGAAGTCAGACCACCTATTCTTTGACCTAGATCACACCCTTTGGGATTTTGAAACCAATGCAGAAGAGAGCTTATTGGAGTTGTATGATCATTATAAGATGGACCAATACGGAAAAAGCACTGCACAAGACTTTGTCAACATATACAGGAAAGTCAATGATAGCTTATGGGCCAAGTATCGCAAGCATCATATCAGCAAGCAGGAGCTCAGAACCAGCCGATTTGAAATCAGCTTTCAAAGGATGGGATTTAAACCATCAGAAGTACCAGAAGGAATTTGGGAACACTACATAGAATTATGTCCTACAAAGACACATTTGATTCCAGGTGCAGTGGAACTATTGGATTATTTGACACCCTTCTATAGACTGCATTTGATCACCAATGGATTTGCAGAAACACAAAAAAGAAAATTAGCCAATACGGGCTTGGCCGACTATTTTGAAAGTCTAACCATTTCAGAAGAGGTCGGGGCACAAAAACCATCAGAAAAAATATTTCAATCCGCTCTAAAAACTTCCGGTTGCTCGGACAAACACGGCCACTATGTCGGGGATCATCTGGAGGCGGATGTTAAAGGAGGTCTTAATGCCGGTTGGCAAGTCTATTGGCTCCAATCCGCTGAAAGTGAAGAATCCTTTGAACATGAAAGGCTAATCACGGTGAAAAGTCTTAGCGAACTCAAAGCTCACTTTTAGCTATTTTCGTCTCGTTGAAGAATACAGACCGCGTAGATACTGAACTTTTTGAATCTTCCCATTACCTAGGTAAACCCGCCGACTTTAATGACAAAATCATAGGTAGGCGTTTAAACCTTCTCCACCAAGTCAAAGGCTTTAGTGGATCGAATCTTCATTGCATAGAAATTGGTTGCGGAAATGGAGCCAGCACGGTTCAATTGAGTCACGACTTTGAGAGCATAAAGGGCTTGGAATACTTTCAAGGGCATGAGAAGAGCTTTAACGAATTGAAGGTAAAATTCAATGCGGAAAATTGCGAGTTCATCCCGTTTAATATAGAAG
>JAHEKB010000193.1 GCA_024638525.1 Bacteroidota bacterium | reverse complement strand
TTCCACTGCTGTCAACGAACAAATAATGATCATTGTCCAATTTCAGTGCTTCATTGAGATCTACCTCCTGTACCTCCAATTCTTGAGCGACCTTTTCCTCATCATAGAATGAGGTGGAGTTGTGTTTCAATTGTAGCTGTAAACTAAATAAGCCAATCAGAAGCAAGATGCAGATAAAGGCAAATTTTTGCATAGGGTTTCTACTATCTTCGTTCAACGTAGCAATCTACTTTTATAGTATTGAAAAAGATTCATTTGGTTGCCATAGGGGGTGCTATAATGCACCAATTAGCGTTGGCATTAAAGCGCAAAGGATATGAAGTTAGCGGAAGCGACGACGCCATCTATGACCCTGCCAAAAGCAATCTGGAAAAGGAAGGACTTTTACCAGACATAGGTTGGGATGCCACTAGAATAAGCAGTGATCTGGACAAAGTCATTCTCGGTATGCACGCGCGTGAAAACAATCCGGAATTGATTCGAGCTAAGGAACTGAATATTCCCATCTTGAGCTTCCCTGAATTCATTGCTGAAGAATGTAAAGATAAAAAGAGAATTGTCATAGCGGGCAGCCATGGTAAGACTACCACTACATCTATGCTCATGCACGGATTAAAGCAAATGGGGATGAGCTTTGATTATCTGGTAGGTAGCAGCATTGAAGGCTTTGAATTCTCTGTTGAGCTCAGCAATGCAGATCTTGTGATTATCGAAGGGGATGAGTATTTGAGCTCGCCCATAGACCGGCGATCAAAATTCCTTTGGTATGATCCGCATGTCAGCATAATTACGGGTATTGCCTATGATCACATCAATGTTTTCCCAACATTTGAGTCTTATCTCAGCACCTTTGATCAATTCATCGCCTTACACAGAGTAGAATCATCCATCATCTGGTTTGAAGGCGACAAACACCTATCACCTATGATTGCTGCTGCCAAATGCAATAGTATTCCTTACAACACACCGGATTTTCTTAATAAGGATGGTCAGTGCAGCATTGTTTATAAGGGTCAGGAATACCCGCAGAGGGTCATTGGAGAACACAACTTGCAGAACTTGATGGCCGCATCATTGGTGGCTGAATCCTTAGGTGTAAGCCAAGATCAATTTTTTACGGCGGTCAAGGATTTTGAAGGTGCCGGTAAGCGAATGGAAAAGATCTTTGAACAAGAGGGTCAGGTGGTGTATAGAGATTTTGCCCATTCACCTTCCAAGTTAGAAGCCACAGTAAATGCAGTGGCCAGCACGTATTCAAGTAGACCTCTGTTTGCTGCCTTTGAGTTGCACACTTTTAGCAGTTTGAATCGCTCTTTTCTTCCTTATTATGCCGATTGCCTCAAGCTTGCTAACACGGCCATTGTCTATATTGACCCTCACGTTTTTGAGCACCGCAAAATGGAGAAACTTAGCAAATCTGAGATCCAAGAAGCCTTTGGAGATGTCGAGGTTTTAGATGATCCAAGTTTATTAAAGTCCAAAGTGGAAGCGGCCTTTTCAGATGGGAATAATCTGCTCTTGATGAGCTCAGGAACCTTTAGTGGGATGGAGTTGGATTTTGAATAATAATAGGCCGTGGGTTCTCCCCCACCCCAGGGGGCAAAATAGCAACTTAAATAATTACCGCAAAACACTACAATTATGGAGTCGCCAAACGAGTCAAACTAAATCAAGAGTGTATAACTGCGATAGTGATAATCAAACAATCTCACCCAACGGCTATCTACAGCTTTTGCGACGAATGATTACCCACTCTGCTAATTGAAAACTGCTAACGGAGATCTCTTACTCGACCCAATCTGCAATAAACAAATTGGTATTTCTGGTTCCGTGATTGTTACGATTTGAACTAAAAATCAACTTCTTGCCATCATAGGAGAACATGGGGAAAGCGTTAAATACGCTTTGTGTAGTGATCTGCTCTAGGTTTTGACCGCTGGTATCAACCATATATAATTGGAACGGATATCCCCTCTCCGATGCGTGATTACTTGAGAAAATGATTTTCTCCCCACTGGGGTGAAAGAAGGGTGCCCAATTCGCTTGGCCAAGCTCTGTCACCTGGCGCAAGTTGCTTCCGTCCACATTGCAGATATAAATTTCCATATTGGTAGGAGCCACCAAACCGCGAGAAAGCAGGTCCTTGTATTCTGCAATGTCTTCATCGGTTTTAGGTCTGCTACTTCTGAATACCAACTCTTTTCCATTTGGTGAGAAGAAGGCTCCACCATCATAGCCCAGACCAGAGGTCACCTGAACCACATGGGAACCGTCAATATCCATAGTATAGAGTTCCAGGTCTCCTGAACGATCAGAGGTAAAGACGATCTTATCTCCCTGAGGTGAAACTGTTGCTTCAGCATCGTAGCCCGGCTCATCTGTGAGTTTAGACACAATATTGCCTTCAAGGTCAGCGACATAAATATCATAAGTATTGAAGACATTCCAAAGGTAACGCGTACTATCCTTGGTCTCTTCCGGGCATAGTTCTCCACCTTCATGGGTAGATGCATAAACGATCAGGCTATCTCCTGGCAAGAAATATGCACAGGTAGTTCTGCCCTTGGATGTGCTAACCATAGGTGGTCTGAAATTGGTATCTGCGGCGGCCTCCTCTATATTCATTACAAAAATTTGATCACAACTCAGACCCCATGCTGGATTATTGGACTGAAAAACCAATTTAGTGTCGTCATAACTAAAGTATGCTTCTGCATTGTCACCGCCATGGGTAAGTTGCCTGATGTTGCTTAGGTGTGGTTCTTCCCCGTCGGTCCAACTTGCACCGCTGTAATTGTCTGCTTCATCTTTTGATGGATTTCCGCATGACCAAAACAGGGTTATTATAGCTAATCCAAGGATGCTGTTTTTCATGCTGCAATGATAAAAGTAGTAAGCAGCTTTTACAAGTTCTGAATTCGCAAATCGAAACTGAAGTCCTGTGGTCTTTCAAAATGCACAGATTCTATCTTCAATTTGAAATACTCATCTCCCAATCGGCAGACGAGATTATGGCTAGAGGGGAAATACCGATTTTCTCCTTGATCATAGCGAACTAAATGATTGCTCATAATTTCACATCGCTCAAAATCAAGCTCTTTGGCGAAGAAGTAATCAATATCAGCATAGGCTTCATTGACATATGCCAATTCCACCTCGGGTTTGTTCACTCCAAATATCTGATATATTCCAAGGCTGTCAGATTGTACAGAAATATCAGCTTGGTGAAGATTTTTGAGAATTGAATCCAAGCCGAAAGTGAAATTAATCTGCCAATTGGACTTCATGGGTTCTACATTCACCAATAAGGGCACCGAATCAAGTGCCAGATAACTGTGAACAAAAGCCTCGTTTTTAGGAACCAGAACCAAAGCGCTGTTGCTTCCATCCAAATCACTCATCTCTAAAGTATAGCGCTCCTTCGTCGCACCTAAAATTTGAAATTTCCTGTACTTCAAACTGGTGTTCTCTTTAATTCGAATGAGATATACTCGATTGAAAGATTGTGGAAACTCAAAACTGTAGTCCCCCCAAGTTCCTATTGCAGGTAATATGGTTTTATCCAATGGGACATCTTTCTGCCAGCTCGGTCCATTTAGTACAATGTATTCCGGACCTACCAATTCAAGTTCAGTAAAAATGGTTCTGTGAATGCTCACATCTTTCAGCGGGTTTAGAAAGATTGCCCAATTATTGTCTTCATTTTGAAATTTCAGGTGCCAATCATCTTGATGGTCTAGGTACAATTCCTTGCCCTTAAGGTCGACAAAAGCCGCAGGCTGTTCAGCACTCAATTCTATTTTCAGGCTGTGCATTTCGGGTGCCGGCACAATCAGGTTATCCTTAAGACAGGATGTTATCATTAATAAAAACACGGTCGATATGAAGAGAATTTTTTTCAATTTAAACTGATGTTCAATTGTGCAAAAAACGATCTACTTCTATCAGCATAAACGGTTGAAGGCAAATTGTAGCTGGGGTATAATGTCTCGAGGTTTGTTTGTTCGAGATTCAGTTCATAGCTGTCAAGTAGGTTCCTTATTCCCAGTTGCAAACTCCATTTATCTTTGGCAAAACTTCTGTGCAATCCAATATCAATTAACTGATTCCCTTGCAACTCAACTTGTTGAATACCTTCGGGTTCGTTCTCCAACCACCTATCTACACCGTTGAATTTAGCAACGAGATTGGCCTTGATATTCCAAAGGGCATCAACACTCAGAAAAATACTCGCTTCTGGACTGTAGAAGAATTGATCATAGCTCTCCTTAAAGCTTTTCTTTCCCCTAAGCGCAAATGTTGAGGTCAATTGCATTCTAGAAGAAGAATGTTGAAATTGAACATAATTAATCATGCTTTGACTCCTTCCAGTGCTCACATAAGTCTTATTCTCGTAGTTTGCTCTGGAAGCGCCTCTAAGTTCTGCCAACATCAAACCCATTCTCAAGGAAGAATGGTTTTTGACCACAGCAACCAGCGCATGCCCAAGATGGTAAATGCCCGACTCAAGCCTCAAATTATTATCCAATAAACCACGAGTCTGTTCTGCCGGATAATAGATCATGTTGTTTCTGGGATATATGGCGCTCGAAGTGTACTCTAACTTAATTTTGAGAATTGAGTTTGGAGTGGATTGAAAATACGCCCTTGGTAAAATATAATTTCCCAGAACTGTATTACTCAAGTAATCAATTCCCACACCCAGTGTATTGTTATTGTCAATCCGATACAGCAATTTTCCTGAAAGAGTGTAATCCAAATAGCTCAAGCGTATTGCATTAATGGTCTTGTAATTTAGATCTCTAAAGTTCGTGAATGCTACTCC
>JAHEKB010000192.1 GCA_024638525.1 Bacteroidota bacterium | reverse complement strand
GGGAATGACGGATGCCGAATTTATTGCAGGTGCTTTGGATAGAGATGGAAACCAACAACTCGATATTACCAGTGAGACCATTAGCGGTTTGACAGGGACCAACACCTTTCCCGATCCAAACTTCTTTCATGTTTCCAGATACAATAGCAATGGAATTAGCACATTCCCAAATGCTGCTTTAGATGAGAATGGTGACATCTACCTGATCTTTTCAGCACCGAGTGAATACGCATTGCATTGGACAAACACCAATTACAGAGATGTATTGGTTACCTACTCTCAAGACAAAGGAGACAATTGGGCGGCTATTCAAAATCTAACGCAAAATGATTTCACAGAAGATGTTTTTGCCAGTTTAGCTCAAGATGCCAATGGATTTCTACATATGGTGTGGCAGAGGGATGACATCCCGGGAACCAATCTGCAGAACAATACAGCAGATGATAACCACCCTGCAAATGACAATCAAATCATGTATGCTGCCATACCGGTAGCTTCTATTACCAGCGGTTTGATTGGTCAGCACACCGTAGGCCAAGAGGATTTGGATAAGACAGCGGAACTCTTTTTCGTCAGTCAGTCTTATCCAAACCCAACAGATAATTATGCTGAAGCGACGGTATTCTTGCTCAATGGTGCAGAACTTCAATTGGAGATCACAGATATGTTTGGCAGAACAGTAAATAGCGGCTCCATTGGATTCCACAATGCTGGCAATCACGTAATCACTTTAGATGCGAGTAGTCTCACTGCTGGAATGTATTTCTATACCATCAACAGTCCAGATCACAGCATTACCAGAAAAATGCAAGTGCGCTAGAAACGATATCACTTATAAAAATCCGGACCTTGGTCCGGATTTTTTTTTGAGCATCATTTTTAAAGATCAAATTTCTCATACATTTGCAAGCTCCAAATCGCGGGCGTGGTGAAATTGGTAGACACGCTAGACTTAGGATCTAGTGCCGCAAGGTGTGAAGGTTCGAGTCCTTTCGCCCGCACTCTTAGTAAGGCTTCTCCATGGGAGAGGCCTTTTTAATGTCTGATGAGTTGTGTACTTATACCTCAAAAGCGCAGCTTTTCATTACTTTTGCAGCCCAAATTTTAAACCGTGAACGTAACACTAGAAAAGAAGGACGATCTCAATGCTTTGATTAGCATTCACATTGACAAGAGCGATTATGAAGCCTCTCTTGAAGAACAACTAAAGGACTACCGCAAAAAGGCCAATATTCCAGGTTTCAGACCGGGCCAGGTTCCCTTGGGAATGGTAAAGAAAATGGTAGGTAAATCATTGCTCTATGAAGAAGTAAACAAACTTACCTCCAACAAACTTTTTGAATACCTCAAAGAAGAAAATATAGATATTCTAGGTCAACCCATGAGCAGTCAGGATAAGGAAAGTGATCTTGACTTTGATTCATACGGTGACTTCGTATTTCATTTTGATCTTGGATTGGCACCTAAAGTGGAGTTGAAGGTCTCTGAAAAAGACAAACTCAATCGCTTTGATCTTCAAATGAATCAAGAGGAGATTGATACGGAAATCAAGAACTTGAGAAGGCAGCAAGGAAGCATTGAGAATGTAGAACAAGCTGAGACAGACAATGACTCGATTGTGGCCAACATGACCGAAGTAGACAAGAAAGGGGAACATATTGATGGTGGAGTGTTTGAACAAGAAGTGACTGTTCTACCTGAGATTATAAAGGATAAAAAACTCAAAAAGGAATTGAGTTCGGTGAAGATTGACGATCAGCTCAGCATAAACCCATTTAAGTTGTTCAATGACAACGAGATGGTTATCAAACAAAGCCTTGCAGTGGAAGAAGACAAGGTGAAGGATATCAGTAAGACTTTTACTTTTAAGGTCACAGAAATCAGGAGAGTAATCCCCGCAGAATTGAATAAAGAATTCTACAACAAGATCTTTGGCCCTGATGTAGTAAAGGACGAAGAGGAATTCAAGAAAAAAATAGAGGAGAATCTTCAACTGTATTATAAATCAGAAGCCGAGAAGCAGTTAGAAGCTGAGATTAACCAGCTTTTGCAACAAAAACATCAATTGGATCTTCCTGATGAATTTCTCAAGAGATGGCTGGTTGAAACCAAGCCAGAAACTTATAGTTCGGAAAACATTGAAGAAAAATACCTCGAAGAGTCGAGCATTCTGAGAAAGCAGCTAATCAGAGAGAAAATAGCTGATGAGGCAAAAATTGAGGTAAGTGCAGAAGATTTAGACGAAACTTCCTATGCATATACTGCACAACTTTTAAGACAGTATGGATTGAACAATCCCGATCCTCAAATGGTGCGGAGCTTTGAAGAAAAGAACCGGGAAGATCAGTCTTATATGTTGAGAATCAGGGATGTAGTGGTAGAACAGAAGGTCTTGGATTACATGAAAACCAAGATCAGTATAAAAGAGAAGAAGATAACAATTGAGAAGTTTTACGAAGAGGTTAAGAAGTTCAACGAGAAACTTAATAAGTAATCAATTGTTTTATCTTTGATTTGAGTCTATGGATTACGGTAAAGAGTTTAAAAAATACGCAGTAAAGCATCACGGAATCAGTAGTATTAAATTGGACTACTACGTGAACAGCACCATTGTAAGCCCTCAGGATATGACCAGGACGGTTATTGAGGAAAGACAGATGCCATTTAGAGAGGTAGATGTTTTCTCTCGATTAATGGCCGATAGGATTATCTTTCTTGGGACACCTATTGACGACTATATAGCCAATATAATCCAAGCTCAAATGCTTTTTTTAGAAAGCGCAGATCCCAAAAGGGACATTCAGATATACATCAATAGCCCAGGCTGTTCGGTGTATGCTGGTTTAGGCATTTATGATACCATGCAGTATATCGCACCTGATGTGGCGACCATTTGTACGGGAATAGCTGCTTCTATGGCGGCTGTATTGTTGTGTTCGGGTACCGAAAAGAAAAGAACGGGCTTGAAACACAGCAGGGTGATGATTCACCAACCCTTAGGTGGAGCCCAAGGTCAGGCAACCGATATGGAGATCACTGTGAAGGAGATCCTCAAGTTGAAGAAAGAGTTGTACGATATAATCGCCTCTCACAGTGGCCAGGACTTCAAGAAAGTGGAGCAAGACAGCGAACGCGATTATTGGATGACCTCTTCTGAAGCCAAAACCTATGGAATGATAGATGAGGTTTTGACTAAACATCAAATAAAGAAATAGTATGAAACTCAGTTGTTCTTTCTGCGGTCGAAGTAAAGGCGATGTGGGTTTGCTCATATCTGGGATTGACGCTCACATTTGTGAAGATTGCATTGAACAAGGTCATCAGATACTGGTTCAAGAAAATGTGAAGAAAGAGAAGAGTGTTGATTTGAATTTCAATTTGGTTAAACCGGTTGAACTAAAGAGCCGTCTAGATGAGTATGTCATTGGTCAGGAGCGAGCTAAAAGAATATTAAGTGTAGCCGTATACACTCATTATAAGCGCTTAAATAATGTTAAGAGCCAAGACGAGGTAGAGCTGGAAAAGTCAAACATTCTCTTGGTAGGAGAGACCGGTACAGGTAAAACCCTATTGGCAAAAACGCTAGCCAGAGTGCTTCAGGTTCCTTTTTGCATAGCAGATGCGACAGTGCTTACAGAAGCCGGTTATGTTGGAGAAGATGTTGAAAGCATTATATCCAGACTGTATCAAGCAGCGGATTATAATAAAGAGGCTGCGGAACGGGGAATCATATATATAGACGAAATAGACAAAATTGCCAGGAAGTCAGACAATCCAAGTATCACTCGAGACGTGAGCGGAGAAGGAGTGCAACAAGGCTTGCTCAAAATATTGGAAGGAACGGTTGCCAATGTCGCTCCACAAGGAGGGCGCAAGCATCCAGATCAGAAAATGGTTCAAATAGATACTTCTAATATTCTCTTTGTTTGCGGAGGTGCCTTTGATGGAATGGAAAAGATAATTTCCAACCGCTTGTCAGCCAATGCATTGGGCTTTAAGGCAGCGGCCGGTGATTCAGTAAATGAACAAGAGTATTTAGAATATACTTCTCCCGCTGATTTAAAGAGTTTTGGATTGATACCTGAAATTATAGGACGCATTCCGATCCTTACCGCTTTAGATCCACTAGATAAATCAACCTTAAAAAGAATTTTGCTTGAACCTAAGAATGCTTTAATCAAGCAATATGAAAAGTTGTTTGCCATGGAAGGGATAAAATTGAGCATTGCGGACAGCGTGGTCGATTATATAGTAGACAAGGCCATAGAGTACAAATTGGGCGCAAGAGGGCTACGCAGCATATGCGAGGCTATTTTGAACGACTATATGTATGAATTGCCGTCGGATGACAGCGTCAAAGACCTTAAGATCGGAGTAAAGCAAGCCGAACAGAAGCTGAGCAAACTCAAACTTAAGGCGGCATAATTTTCTTTTTTCTTGTTATAAGCTAGTTTTTGCCTTTTTTTGGTTTGTTGGAACCGAGGAAGAGCAAAAAAAAGGTAATTGGGGCGTGGGCATTTTACGACTGGGCCAATTCCGTCTATAATCTAATCATCACCTCAGCCATTTTTCCCATTTTTTATGCGGCAGTTACCAGAGGAAATAAAGCTTTGGTCAATGGACAGGAGGTAGATGTGGTTGAATTCTTTGGCAGACAGTTCATTAATACTGAGCTTTTGACTTATGTTATCTCATTTTCCTTTTTGATTGTCGTTTTAATGGTTCCCATTCTAAGTGGAATAGCAGACTACCTTGGGAACAAAAAGAGATTTCTTCAGTTCTTTTGTTATCTGGGGGCTGTTAGCTGTGTTTCCTTATACTGGTTC
>JAHEKB010000191.1 GCA_024638525.1 Bacteroidota bacterium | reverse complement strand
CATAGCTTCAGTACCGACAGCTACATTCTGATTTCCTATCGTATTCGCTGTAAGAGCATCACTACCCACCGCCACATTACTAAATCCTGTGGTATTTGCTAATAAACTATCTTTACCAATTGCTACTATACCAGTACCTGTAGTGTTCTGTTTAGCTGCTGCATAACCTACAGCAGTATTATCACTTACAGTATTATCCTCAAGTGCTGTCATACCTATAGCAACGTTTTGGTTTCCTGTTACATTATTCTGTAAAGCTGTATTACCAAGTGCCACGTTATAGATGCCACTAGTATTTGAAGTTAAAGCAAATCTACCTACAGCTGTATTGAAACCACCATTCGTAAGGCTACCTAAAGCATCATCACCTAGAGCAGTGTTACCTGCACCAACAGGATAATTACCATCAAGTTTGATAGTTCCGCCATCTATTGAGACGTTACCTGCTACTGTAAGACCATCGGTTACTGCTGTGCCTGTAACGTCTATGCCTGTACCATTCGCTCTTAAACGTTCAACACCATTTGAATATAGAACAACATTTCCATTATTAATGGCTTCAATCATTTTTGTTCCATCAGATTTTTGTATATTTATCTGTGTTCCATTTGATTGAATATTTAAATTACCTGTACCATTTTCAGCAATATAACTATTACTACCATCATGGTAAATCTGTAAATCTGAACCAGCTCCAAAGATAGCTTTGTCGCTATCGCCAAAGTTAATGTCAGCACTTGTTGTTAGACCATCAGTGGTTACTGTACCTGTTACGTCTATGCCTGTTGAAGATGTAGTTAAAACAGTAGAATTATTGTGTCTAAGTAGTATTGGTTGGTCAGCATTAGTTGTAATTTGAAAGTTACTTCCAGCATATATAATTCTTGCATCAAAGTCATCAGAAAAAGGAATTTTAAAATCTATCTTTCCACCACTTGCACCACCTATTTCAATGTTGCCATAACCTGCTGCACTATTTAGATTTAAAGCACCTGAACTTGTAAGACCTGTAAGCGTACCAACGCTTGTAATATTAGGTTGTGCTGCTGTGGCTAATGTGCCTGTGATAGAAGTATTAGCAGTTAAAGTTGTAAATGTACCTGCTGCTGGAGTTGTACCACCAATAACAGAGCTATCAATAACTGCTCCGTCTAGGTTCATCGCTACCGATGTACCAGTAGAACTAAAAACCGCATCTAGGTCGTCTAAATCATTGTTTAACTTAGTTCCCCAGGTATCGGTGGATGCACCGACCTCTGGTTTGGTAAGGTTTAAATTAGTAGTAAATGTATCTGCCATAAAAAAATTCCTTTAAGCTGCTTCTTGTTTGCCTAATGTTGTCCAGTCTGAAGGTGGTACAGATTCTTCTGTCCATGTACCGCTAGTTGCATTTTGTTCTGTCCATTCACCATCTGTTGCATTTTGCTCAGTCCATGTTCCGCTTGTAGCGTTTTGATCTGTCCATGTCTCTGCTGGAACTATAATGTCATTCCATTTTAAACCACCAACAGCAGAAAAACCACTTGTTTGTTGAATCGTTGATGAACCTCGATCAATTTGTCTACCAATTGCTTCAAAATCTGAAACTGCTGGTAAGGTTGCATTTGCACTAATAGTGAATCGACCTGTTGCAGTCATGCCAGAGGTGGCCACCATAGGAACTACACCGCGATCTATTTGTGTACCTGTGGCTGTCATACCAGATGTTTCTGGTAATGTTGAAGATCCTAATTTAATTAAGACTCCAACAGATGTCATATCACTGGTTGATGATATGGTTGCAACACCTCTATCGATTTGCGTACCTACTGCACTAAAGCCTGATACTCCAGCAATGGTTGCAACGCCTCTGTCTATTTGTCTGCCAGTTGCAGACATTCCAGATGTCTCGGCTATAGTCGCTGATCCACGATCTATTTGTCGACCTATAGCTGAACCGCCTGAAACTGCGGATATAACAGATGCACCGAACTTAACAACCTCACCATTACCAGTAAAGTTTGAGGTTTGTGCAAGGGTAGAAGACCCTAATTTGATAACTGTACTGACTGAATCGAAGTCGGAAACGCCTGGTATGGTAGCCACACCATAGCGTATAACTGATGATTCAGCAGTAAAGCCTGATGTTTGGGCGGATGTAGCTACACCAAAATGATAAACGGGAGTTCCATAGTCGGACTTCCCGTATGTGTATAACCCGTAGCCTACTGAGGCCATGGTATTAAGCTAATGTGATGTCTAAATCACCAGCATCAAATCTGAATACATCTCCTGTTGATACAGTTTTTGAAGTGGTTAAGTTTGCATATGCAAGTAAATTACCACCAGATGAAGCATCTAAAATACCAACTGCAACCACAGTTCCGTAATCGGCTGTAGCTGTTGGGTATTCAATTGCAGCAGAGTTTGTTGCTGTTGTTGGATTTGTACCTGAGACAGTAAAAGTTCCAGTTTGTCTTGCGTAAGCTCCACCTGTTACTTCAGTTCCACCACCAGTATCAGTAGGTGCTACTGTATACAAAGCAACATAATGTGTTGTTGGTGCTGTATAAGCAACTCCACCAAATACATGGTCAAGTACCTTGTCTTCTAAATAATCACTAAATCCAGCCATGTTTTGTACTCCTAGTTATTACCAAAATAATAAATATTTTTACTGCGTTTCCCATAAGTTCTTCTTCTTTGCATCAAAGAACCTTTTGCAAACTCAGCTTTCTCTTGCTCTAGTCTCATTTCTTCTAAAGCTTTCTCGAACTGTGCTGTAAATAGTGGCACTCGTTCATCTTCCATTAAATAGATAGAAGCGTGTTTGAGTGATCCATAAAGGTAAGCATCTGGATATCCTGTGGATAAAAAGTTGCTCGTATTAGAATCGCTTAACGCATCTATCTTTCCGTAGTAGGTTAATTGTACTGTATAACTTCCATCTGGGGTAGGTGCAAATTCAATTGAATCATCTACCAATGCAAAGTAAATAGGTTGACCTGTTACATTATCGTTTGATTTTCTATAGACATCTAATGATTCTATTGATTGTTGAAATAATGGAGAAAAATCACCGCTATCAATTTGTATGTTTATGGCTTCTAACCAATCAGTTGGTACTGAAATGTATTGTGAATCCAATGTTGCAGTAGCTCTTTTAATCATGCCCTTAACCCTTAATCTGCGGTTAAATTCTGATTCTGTGCTATCAATAAATGTGTCAATTACATCTGTTAAATCAGAACGATTTAAAAAGTTTGCAATGTTAGATTTTAATTCTGCGTATGTCATAGTTTGCCCTGCCATGTTCTAAAGACTTTATTGTCTGAATGATTTAGCCATTTTCTCCATTGAGACATATCATTGGCCCAGCCTTCTCGACAAGCTTTTTGATATACAACCAATGGTACTTCTGCCACATGGCGAAGATCTTTACCTGGCTTAACATTCTCTGCAATATTTTTACAATGCTCAATGACTGGACTTACATCTTGAGTGGTATGAAAGATGTCTTTACCACCCTCAGTAATAAATTCGTTGGTAAAACCAGTCTTGTGATCTATAACAGTTCTTTTAGCCATGCAAGAATTTTAACACAAAAAAAAGGGATGCCGAAACATCCCTTTAAGGTTCTTAACCGAGAACTTAACTTACATTAAGGTCAGCAACGATACCATGAGCAGCTTCGTTGGATACTTCTAATCCATACTCAACCACGATCATTTTGGTCATTGCATCGCCTATTGTAGCAATGTCAACTGTTTTGAAATCACGCAAGTAAGATACTTTTGCATACTCAGGATCAACCAACAGTAAAGATCTTTCTCTTGATCTGTTTGATGGAACGATTTTCAGTTCACCAAAGTCAGATGAGTAGATAGATACTGATGCTTCAACTGTGTTTGCATCGATCATTTGTCTTGCTTGAGATCTACCTGTGAAACCAGAGATAACTTGTTTGTTATGTGGGCCACAGATTGCCAATGAAGGCTCTCCACCATTTTGGAAACATAGTTCAAGAGTATCTTTTAAGAGTTGCTCTGTTAGATCTCTTTGAGTTCCGTCAGTTGGAGCAGCACCGCCACCTGTTGATGCACCGCCAGTTCCTCTTGAATCGTTGGATGTAATCCAAGACTCGAAACCACCAGTTACACGAGCAGTTGTAGCGTTACCAGTTGTTTTGTCGCCATTTTGACAAAGAGCTTCTTCCATATCTCTCTTAAGAGCTTTAGACATGATAGCTAGTTGATGAGCCATTTCTGATCTCTTACCAGCAGGGTCTGAAGACTCTTGTGAGCCTGATACAGTTGCATCTCTTTTTGAAATCATAGCAACATTGCTAACTCTGGTTGTTGCAACAGATGCAGATCTTGAAAGTTCAAAACCCTCTAGCTCTCCTGAAGAATCTGGAGTTGCTAATACTTCTGTTTGCCAATCGAAGACAACATTGTTAATACTTCTTTTTCCAATTGATGACATAAACGGAGTTTGCATTGGAGAGATGTTGTAAATGATATTACTTAAATCTTCTCTGTCTGAAGTCGCTGAATATGTATCAAATGCGTTTGTTACTTTAGCCATTATATTTACCTATAAAATTATTTTAAAAATTGTTCAAAAACTTTAGCAGCATCCTGGACTTTTCCAGTTTTTGCTAAAACCTGTTTTGCTCTTTTCGCTGGTGCTACCGATTTCTTTCTAGTAGTCGTTCCGGGTCGGGCTACTCTTGCAGGTGCTTTTTGCGTTGGTTTCTTCTTTGTGGCCTTAACTGTTTTAGAGTTTAGCCAAGCATTTCTTAAACCAAGCAAAGCACGATAATCATAAACTTGGGCTATCTCTTGTTCA
>JAHEKB010000190.1 GCA_024638525.1 Bacteroidota bacterium | reverse complement strand
CAAGCGTTCCGTATCTCTTGAATGAAGACCAATGCTTGGTTCATCCAATATATAGGTTGAGCCTACTAAACTACTCCCAAGTGAGGTAGCCAAATTTATCCGTTGGCTTTCACCTCCAGATAGGCTGTTCGATAATCGATTCAGTCCCAAATATCCCAGACCAACCTTATATAAGTAATCCAATCTGTTCTCAATTTCGTATAGCACCGGTTTGGCAATCTTGGCTTCTCTATCGCCGAGTTTCAATTGCTTGAAATAAAGCTGTGCATTTTCAATGGTCAATAGCAGAATTTCATGCAATGAGGCCTGTTTCTTGTCACTCATAAAGTTCGGATTATCGGCTTTATTGCTGAGTTTAATAAAGGCGGCATCCTCTCTTATTCTGGTTCCCTTGCACAAGGGACAAAGGGTTTTTCCTCGGTATTTTGAAAGCAATACCCTGTATTGAATCTTATAGGATTTCTCTTCTAAATACTTAAAGAACTGCTTGATTCCATTCAAATCTTTCGCGCCGTTCCAAAGCATATCATATTCTGCATCAGTCAATTCGCTTATTGAGCGATGAATGGGGAAATTGTATTTGGAAGATTTCTCAATGAAGGCCCTTTTCCACTCACTCAAGGTTTCCCCTTTCCACGGGGCAACAGCATTGTCAAAGAGAGACAGTGAACGGTTAGGAATCACCAATTCAGGATCTATTCCTATGATATTGCCAAAGCCTTCGCAGCGCTTACACGCTCCATATGGGTTATTGAAGCTTAAAAAATCAACGCTGGGTTCTTCAAAACTCATTCCGTCCAATTCAAATCTATTGTTGAATTTATGCTCTATCCATTTCTCTGCTTCTTGATGAAGGATAGTGGTTTCTCCTTTGCCTTCCCAAAAGGCCGTTTCTACGGAATCTGAAAGCCTGCTTTTAAATTCTTCATCAATTTCACCGAGCACCAATCTGTCCACCATGATCTTAAAATCATCCTGAATATTGCCAGCCTCTAATTCTTCAATCTTTTGTATTTCGCCATTGTTCCACACCCTGCTGTATCCTTTTTGAAGCGCCAATTGCAAATACTCAGCAGGATTGTCGTAAGAAGGCCGGTAGCAGATGTAAACCCTGCTGTCTGATGGCAAAGACAGAACATGATCTATGACATCTCCGCTACTGTGTTTTTTAACTTCTTTGCCAGAGATAGGCGAAATGGTCTTGCCAACTCTAGCCCAAAGCAGTTTTAAATAATCATATAATTCCGTTGAAGTGGCAACTGTTGATCTAGGGTTGCGCGTATTTACCTTTTGCTCTATGGCAATGCAGGGTGTAAGGCCCTTGATCTGATCAACTTCCGGCTTTTCTAATCTACCCAAAAATTGCCGAGCATAACTGTTTAGGCTCTCGACATATCGCCTTTGACCCTCAGCATATAGGGTATCAAACACCAAAGAAGACTTTCCCGAACCCGACACGCCAGTTACAACAGAGAATGCATTTCTCGGTATATTCACGTCCACTTCCTTTAAATTGTGA
The DNA here is from genome assembly GCA_024638525.1 of Bacteroidota bacterium. GTDB lineage: Bacteria > Bacteroidota > Bacteroidia > NS11-12g > UBA9320 > JAHEKB01. The sequence continues at coordinate 3,322 of JAHEKB010000190.1, read as the reverse complement.
AGACGTGCATTCTTGATTTCGATGAACTTTTGTCTTTTATCTGTCATCTGCGAAATTTCAATGGGCAAAGTTGTATAAATCATTGACTTCTGATGCCATTGATTTTGAATATTAACAATTAGATCGTATCTTAGTAGAAATAATTAAAATTTAATTCGCCTATAAGCAATACCTCTACTCTAAAACAAACAGTTTTTATTTTTCTTAAACAGAGGTATTATGCAATTAAACACCATTTCAGATCAAACGCTTGTAAAGCAGTATGTCCAGGGCAATGAAGCCTGCTTGGAGATGCTTATTAGCCGCCACAAAGACCGTATTTTCACTACCATTCACTTGATTGTAAAGGACAGCTACATCGCTGAAGACTTATTTCAAGAAACCTTCATCAAAATAATTTCTAATCTCAAGAGAAAGAAATACAATGAAGAGGGCAAATTTCTTCCTTGGGCAACTCGTATCGCTCGAAATTTAGCCATTGATCATTTTAGGAAAAAGCAAAGAATGCCAACCGTTACTGACTCCAATGGAGAGGACATCTTTAGAAGAATTAAAATCAAACAAGAAAATCGCGAAGAGACCATAATCAGAAATGAGAAAGAGAATCAGGTGCGCTCACTTATCGATCAATTACCTCCTGAACAACGTCAGGTGTTGGTTCTAAGGCATTATGGTGAACTGAGCTTCAAAGAAATTGCAGAGCTGACAGATGTCAGCATCAATACCGCATTAGGTAGAATGCGATATGCCTTGAACAACATGCGAAAGATGATGGAAAAACAAGCAATCAAAGCTTAGTATAAATTATGACCATTTGACCCTCCCACCTTCCGGTGCGGAGGTTTTTTTTTGCTTTTTTGCATACTAAGGCAGATTTATCCGCGTTTTGAGCTAGAATGATTGACTTAAAAGGAACCACATGATTAAAAACATTACTCAAAATCACCTTCTTCTTTACGCATACAATGAACTGGATCAGCACGATCAAAAGGCCGTTGAAAGAGCCTTGAACTCTGACCCGCTGATCGCTTCGCAGTACAGAGAATTAAGCGAAATGCTTTATGTAATGGATAGCTACAGATTGTCGCCAAACCCAACGAGTTTGCAGATCATACTGGAAGAATCCTCATCTGCAATAGAAGTGCACTAGTTAGAATGCGTAACTCACAGAAAGGCTAGGTAAGAAAGGCAACTGATCTACTCGGTCATAGGCCACCCGGTCAAAATAAAAGATATTGTTTCGGTCGTAGACATTGGTTACCGACAGTATAACTTCCATCTTTGGGGCCTTTTTCTTCTCTCCTTTTGCTTCCCAGCTTATCACGCGCTTTAAACTGGCATCTAATCTGTGATAGTAGGGTAATCGTCCTTGATTAATCTGGTCATAAAGTATGCCCAATTCACCATTTGCACTGATATAATCCGTATTGGCGCCGTCTTCAAAACTTAATAATTCATAGAAGCCCTGGGTTAGAGTAAAGGGGAAGCCTGTTCCAAAATTCCATCTCAAGTTTGCGGTCCATTGTTCCTGATCTCCAAAATCATATGAGGCGACCACATTTACATTGTGTCTGCGGTCAAAATGAGGCTGATAATTTTCAAATCCGTCATATCTAGAAACATTGTTATAGGAATATACCAACCACAGATAGAGTGCACTGCCTTCATATAGCAGTGTTACATCATAACCGTAGGCTGCACCTGATTCGACAATATAATCTTGTTTCAGTCTATCCGGTCGATTGGCATTCTCCGTGTTGTTGTCAAAGATTTTATTCCGATTGACATTGGTGATTTGCGTGAAGTCTTTGACATATACCTCTGCATTGATCTCAATCTGGGGAGTTAGGTCAAATTCAAAGCCAGCGACAGCGTGCCTAGCCTTTTGCAGCTTTGAAGTAACTGGCTCATTATCAAATGTTTTAGGTAAGTTTTCAGGTCCAGACAAGAAACCGTAGAAAAGATTTACGACATCTCTATCACTGACGGCGGACATAAGGTTTTGTGAATAGAGCCCTGTAGCGGCTTTAAATCTCAATCTGTTTGTGATATTGTATTTTAAGCGAATCCTGGGTTCAGGGCTGTTTTCTTGCAGACTGGCATATCGCTGCAGGCGGAAGCCCGTTTCCAAAATCAATCTCTTTCTAAAAATCTTCCTGTGGTTGATAAAAATACTCACTTCAGTGGTGTTTTCAAACTGAGATATTCGTCTATCGAGTGCATTGAAAATTTCGAATTCCGTTTTAAATGCGTTCATTTCAATCCCGTAACGCAGTTGATCATCTCCTTTCAGAAAATTGGTAAAGTTCAATGCCACATTATATCCATTGATCCCGGATCTGCGCGGTTTATTGTCTTGTTCTTGTTGCTCAATCAAATAATCGCTGAAGTTGATTGAGCCGTCGACTATGGTCCTGCTAGAGCCCGGTATCAAGAGAAATTCCGTTCCCAGGCCCTGCGATTTCCAATTATAACTGGTACTTCCTTCAAAGCGCACCGCATCGTTGAAATCAAAGCCAAAGAGTTTAAACCTGCTGCCGTTTGCCGCATTTACCGAATACTTGGCATATAGATCACCAAAACTAAAAGGCAGATTGCCATCATTGATGTAAGGATAGATGATGGGCGCAGATTGGTCTAAAAAAGAGTTCTTATAGGAAATAATATAGCTACTGCTTCCCTTGCCTTTCTCAAATTTGCGGATGGGACCTTCGAGCAGGATCTTGGCGTTGAAGGGTGAAGCATTCAATTTGCCCGAAAAATGATTTCTGTTGCCATCTCGAGTTTCAACGTCCACTATGGCTGATATACGCCCTCCGTAGTCCGCTGAAAAAGCCGCGGAATGCACTTCTACGGTTTTTAATATATCGCTATCAAATACTGAAAATAGCCCAATGGAGTGAAAGGGGTTGTAAATGGTAAGTCCGTCTATCATAACCCTGTTCATGACCGGTGAACCTCCTCTGATATACAATTGTCCACCTTGGTCACCTGAAAATACTACTCCAGGTAGCACCTGTAGATACTGCACCAAATCCGGCTCTCCACCCACTGCGGGAATTCTTTGCAGCTGTTTGGGTTTTATCGTAGTTAGGGATATGACAACCTCTTTTTTCTTTCGCTGTTTAGCCGCTGAAACATTGACCACTTTTATCTTTTTAGAAGAAGGATTCAAATAGAGGTTTTTGGTCACCACTTGATCCTCTTTTACCGCAACTGCAGTAACAATCGTATCGAAGCCTAAAGCAGTAACCTGAATGCTGTATGAACCAGCCATCAACGCGCTCATGGAGTAAAACCCTTTGTCATCCGTATAATCTCC
>JAHEKB010000014.1 GCA_024638525.1 Bacteroidota bacterium | reverse complement strand
GTGAAGGGTATTTATGGCACTGCTATGTAGGAAGGGTAGTAGTAGGGATGATGAAGGTTATTGTGGCATATGATGGGTGAGAATGATGGCCATTAGTCAAAACTATTATTTAAGCGTTGGAAACTGCTGCTCGAATTATGCAGGTGGCAATATTTTCCCATACGAATACAGACCATGGGCTAAACTCAACGGCATTATTCTCAATAAACAGCAAGGCTTTGATCTGGATTACGCCAGATTGATCAATTACCGAACTGCCGGTACGGGAGCAGTTGCGTGGCAGCGGATAGATACCATTTTCCCCAGCAGTGTGACCAGCACCTCGGCCTTTTATTAAACAGATAGCTTGTTTGAAGACAAAGGCGGGCCAATTCTCATCAGTGACGACGGATTCTATGGTTCTTTCACTCCCTATTTCACTCCCAACTGTAAAGCTAAAGAAGGCAATAACTCCTTTGAATACGGCTTTGTATTTGAGCGTTTGGGTGGTCTTGGGAGTGGGCTAGATACCCTCTTCAGTGGAACGCAGACCGATATAGTGGATTATGTCAGACCCAGCTTTGTGATCACTCCGAAAAACACCTATGTATATGCAGAAAGCGATACGGTGGAATGGGAGATTCGTGTAACAAACAGCGCAACAACTGCCAATGCTGAGAATTTTTGGTTGGGTGCCTTGATTGGACCCAATGTGAACTTGGTTGAGGTAATTGATGTCAGTACAGGCCTTGCGCTGGATACACTAGCTGATTTCTATAAGGCGGGTTCATTCGCAGCACTTCAACAAAGAGATTTCTTATTGAGGGCAGTATATAGCTCATGCCATATTGATTCCATAGAAATACTCTCCGGATACAATTGTACTGGATATTCCAGCAGCATTTCTTCCTATCCGTGTAAGAAGGATAAATTCTGGTTGTACTACGAACCCATAAATACACGATTAGAAGCTAGTTTGGGCAGTATCCCTGCAGTAGATCTGTGCGAAGAGAGGGAGTACAGCATCAGGATCAGGAATACAGGTGCTCCACGGGTTTATGATTTGTATTTGGATCTCTTGATTCGTCCGGGAATGTTTGTCAATGACACTGCATGGCTTTTTGTTCAAGGAAGAACAGATTCTACTCTCATCACCAACCCAAACACAATCAATGGAAATACAGTAAGGTGGTCAATTGGGTCTCAAGATAGTATATTGAATAGCAGAGGGATGAATGGTGTGAACAGCGACAGTGGCTATGTAATGGATCTCAAAATAAAGCTCAAAACGAATTGTGATTTTACTTCGGCAAGTTCCTTTTTGATAAGACCTGGTGGCTATTTAAAATGCGGCAATGCTGTACAGTCTAGCTTCACAGTGGGTGACCCTATCAATATCAAAGGGGTGAGTAAGCCTTACTTTTCATCTTTGGCCTTTCAATTTGCAGATTTGGATATTTGTAACTTCCAAGACAGCACCAATGTCAGATTTATCAATTTGGGGCCAGATTCAACAGGTCTTACCGATAAGATTATCATCAGTCTTCCCCTTGGAATTCTCATAGATACCGCTACTGCATTCACAGGACATAATGTACCCAGCGGAGTGAGTTATGCCGTAATCAATGGTGAGAATGTTTATGAATTTGATCTTCTAGAAGGAATTGCCGCTGGAGACAGTTCGACTTTTGAACTCGACGCTTATTTAGATCAGCAACTATTGAATTGTGGAACGCAAAACCTCTTTGCACAAGCGGTGATTAGCCAACCTGTTTTATGTGTAGAAGACAGCAGTTACTGCAATATCAATGTAGCAACCAGTTCGGTGATTAAAACGGATTCCGTTGAAAAAGGCGTCTATCAACTGACTTTTAATTCAGCAAAATCACAGGCGGCTGGAGCTTACGAGACCGTCGATCTTCAATATGCCTTGGCCAATAGCGGATCCCTAAAAGCCGCAGGCAATGTTTTAACCGTCGATGTCTATTTCGATCTAAACCTCAATGGTGTTGTTGATTCTTCAGACCTGCGCATAGCGACTGACAGCATTTTAGCTCCTGTTGCTCAAGGTGGTTCAATTCAAAGAAATTTGCAATTCTCGGTGCTTTCTGCCTACAGTTGCGATTTGATCTTGCACATCAGTGATTCAAATTGTCTTTGTGCAGAGGTCAACGAACCCATTGCACGCATACAGCTTTTAAATGCCGGCAGAGACAGCATACTTTGTCCTGGACAAGCCATGACGATTGGACAGCCCGGAAGTTCATCCAATACCTACAGCTGGAATTACGCCTCGCTTTTGAGCGATCCTGATTCGAGTAGTACTCAGTTTCAAGCCTTTAATAATACGACCAACTTGCTCAGATATATGATGGTGCTTAGCACGGACAAGGGCCGTTGTAGCTCCACTGACACTGCCTTTATAGATATATTACCGGGAATGCAACTCAATTTGTCCGACACCTTAAAACTGTGCAAAGGTGAACAAGTGCTCATAGGCGATCCAGTTCAAGGTGGAGTAGGAAGATTGAAGACATATCAATGGACACCAACGGACAGCTTGAGTAAACCCAATGGCGTTCGGACTTATGCATATCCCAACCAAAGCACACTTTATGTAGTAGAGGTGACGGATGACTCCATGTGCCAGATTTGGGATTCGACTTATGTCAAAGTAATCAGTAAGCCACAAGCTGAAATTGGTCTCACAGATGGATGTGCCGAGCAACTGTTCTTCTTTGAGAACAAATCACAGTTATTTGGTGAGCAACAAGACAGCATTCACTGGACTTTCGGAAGTTTAGATGAATCCAATTTTGATCAACCGGCTATTTACATTGATTCTGCTCAACAGCTTTTGGTGAGTCTTTACGTATCTAATGATGTAGGATGTTGGGATACAAGTTCAGCAAGTTTAGCAATTTATCCATTGCCAGAGGCGAGTATGGAGATTAGAGATGATTGTGAAGGCGATACGACCTTGCTGATAGCCAATTCTGCCATCAGCACGGGTAGCCTGAGCAATAGGTGGTATTACTTGCAAGACAGCGCAATTGCGGACCAAGTTGAACTTAGCTTGCCCTTTGCTACCTCATTGCCTATCCGATTGATTGCCGTATCAGACAAATTTTGTGTAGATGAAGCCCTAGATACAATCACACTGCTGGACAAACCGGACATCAGCCTCAATTTAGCTGACCATTGTTTGAATCAGAACATAGAGGGTGCTTATATCACTGAGCTGGGCACTGTAGATAGCCTGACCTCATTTTCATGGTCATTGGGTGATGGAACAAGTTTGCAATCTGAAAATTGGATTCATAGTTATGCAGATACAGGTCGTTATCAGGTTCAGCTTATCGTACTCAATGAACACGGCTGCTCAGATACAGCCGATGATGCATTAAAGGTTCATGAATTGCCATTGGCAGATTTTGTCATTTCCAATGTTTGCCTTGGTGATAGTGTAATCCATCTCAACAATTCAAGCATAGACCAAGGATCAATTGGCCAAATTTGGTGGGATGGAGGTGCTGGATTCGTTGCGGGTATGGATCGAGAAGCGTTTGAATCAATTGCCAAAGGAACATTTAAAATGGGTTTAAAAGTGAGCTCTCAATTCGGCTGTTCGGATTCTATCTACAAAGATTATGAGGTCTATCACCGCGAATTGCCCGCCTTAACCCAAAATGGCAATTGTGAAAATGAGATCATTCAGCTCTTGGCCTCAGTGACCAATCCAGATTCGGTCAGCCAGCTGAAGTGGACAATTGGTTCTGATAGCCTATTTGGCAATTCCATCAATTACCAATTCCCGGCCTCTGGTCAGTATACAATCTATCAAAGAGTGACTACAAACCGAGCTTGTGTGAATTTGGATTCTTTTGAAGTGAAGATTGATGCAGCTCCTGTCGCGGACATCCAATTCGATCTGTTCTGCAATGATAATCAGGTGGATTTTATCGGTAATGGTATTAGCAATGATTGGAATCTTGGAGATGGGAACACAAGTCAACAATCCAGTTTTACTCATCAATATGCCTCTGTGGGAACTTACCCTATCCGATTGATCATTAGCAATGCGGAGAATTGCTATGATACAGCTTATGATCAAGTGAGTATTGAGAATATTGTGGTGCCTGCTTTCAGCATAAGCGATCGCTGCGAGCTCGAACCTCAATGGGTTATCCATCAGACCAATGGCCAAGGTGTGGCATTGTCAAAGGCGCTCTTTGATATGGGCAATGGCGATTTCATAGAATCTCTTGATTCTTTTGAATATAGCTTTGACAAGGCTGGAATATATCAAGTAAAGCTGCAAGTAACCACTCTTGCAGGTTGTGATTATGACAGCGTGCAGCAGATAGAGATCCATCCGCTTCCCATTGCAGATTTCATTGCCAATCCAGAATTCACTGACATTTTCAATGCTGAAATAAGCATTACGGACTTTAGTTCGGGATCTGATCAATTGGTCTATACCTTAAGCGATGGATCTTCATATATAGTCAGAGATTTTGTTCACGAGTTTCAGGATTCAGGCCTTTACAGCATTAAGCAATGGGTAAGCACCGATTTTGGCTGCCTGGATTCCATAAGTAAAGAGGTTTATATAGATTACGCCTATAAACTATTTATTCCCAATGCATTCAGCCCAAACTCTGATCAGTGGAATCCGGAATTTAAGCCTGTGGGCTTTGGACTGGCCGAGTTTTATCTCGAAATATACAACCGTTGGGGTGCCATGGTGTTCCAGTCTCAAGAGCCAAACCAGGCTTGGGATGGAAAAGATGCACTTCCCGGATATTATATGTATCAGATTAAGGCCATTGACTTCAGAGGCCAATGGCACAGTTACAAAGGTGGGGTCTATTTACTCCGATAATTTGTAGTTCTTCATATTGAGAATCATGCAGCTAAAAGCCTGAAAGTTCAGGAGATATCCTATTTTTGCGCCCTTTAAAATTACTATGAAAGAAAATTTGATTTACATCCTGCCAATTTTTGGTATTATTGGTCTGATAGTCATGGCTTTAAAAGCCGCTTGGGTCAATAAACAAGACGCTGGAGATCAGAAAATGAGAACCTTGGCAAACTATGTCAAGGAAGGAGCACTGGCCTTTTTGAAGGCAGAATACCGCATACTCGCCATTTTTGTGGTGATAGCGGGTGCTTTGCTTGCCTTATTGTCATCTTATGTAGAAACTACTCATTGGTTTATTGTTATCGCATTTGTAATGGGTGCAGTTTTCTCAGCAGTTGCAGGTAATATCGGTATGAGGATTGCAACCTCAGCTAACGTCAGAACAACACAGGCAGCTAGAACAAGCTTGCCTCAAGCCCTGAAGGTTTCCTTTAATGGTGGAACAGTAATGGGTCTGGGAGTTGCAGGTTTAGCGGTCTTCGGTTTGAGCGCGCTGTTTGCCTTGCTCTTCATGAACTTTGTAGGAGGTGACAAGCCTTTCTATGACGAAATGACCGTGGTACTTGAAACCTTAGCTGGATTCAGCTTGGGAGCAGAGTCCATTGCCCTTTTTGCCAGAGTTGGCGGAGGTATATATACCAAAGCAGCAGATGTTGGAGCGGATCTCGTAGGAAAAGTTGAAGCGGGAATTCCAGAGGACGATCCTAGAAATCCAGCGACCATAGCAGATAATGTTGGAGACAATGTAGGAGATGTTGCAGGTATGGGGGCAGATCTCTTTGGATCTTATGTTGCCACTGTCTTGGCCTCTATGGTCTTAGGTAATTACATTGTTAAGGACATGGCAGATAATGGCCAGGTACTATCTGAATTTACAGGTTCAGGTCCGATAATTCTTCCAATTGTAATAGCAGCAATCGGATTGATTTTTTCCATTATTGGAACTTTCTTTATCAAGATTACTTCTAATGACGCCAAAGAACCTCAAGTACAGAGGGCTTTAAATATTGGTAATTGGGTTGCTTTGGGACTTACTGCAATAGCGGGATATTTCGTCATCCAATACATGCTTCCAGAGACATTGCAAATGCAATTTTTCGGTGAAGAGGGAGCGAGAATAGTAAGCAGGATGAATGTCTTTTACGCCACCTTAATCGGTTTGGCAGTCGGTGGCTTGATCTCATTCTTCACAGAATATTATACAGGTCTCGGTAAGAAACCCGTAATGAATATTGTTCAGAACTCCTCTACTGGAGCAGCAACAAACATCATTGCAGGTTTGGCGACTGGGATGATCTCAACCTTCTCCTCTGTTTTGCTTTTTGCTGCAGCGATTTGGGCTTCATATGCTTTTGCAGGATTTTACGGAGTAGCTATTGCCGCTAGCGCAATGATGGCGACCACTGCTATGCAGCTTGCTATTGACGCCTTTGGACCTATTGCCGACAATGCAGGTGGAATTGCAGAGATGAGTGAATTACCAGAAGAGGTACGAGAAAGAACAGATATTTTAGATTCGGTTGGAAATACAACAGCGGCCGTGGGAAAAGGATTTGCCATCGCATCTGCTGCATTGACCGCCCTAGCGTTGTTCGCTGCTTATGTGACCTTTACTGGAATTGAAGGAATCAATATCTTTAAAGCACCCGTGCTCTCGGCATTATTTGTCGGAGGTATGGTGCCCGTGGTCTTTTCTGCTCTTGCTATGCAGAGCGTGGGTAAAGCCGCGATGGAAATGGTTAAAGAGGTAAGAAGACAGTTTAAAGAAATACCAGGTATTATGGAAGGAACTGGAACGCCTGAGTACGGTAAATGTGTTGATATTAGCACCAAGGCGGCATTGAGAGAAATGATGCTTCCCGGAGCTTTGACTATTGTAACTCCACTTCTTATAGCCTTTTTAACAGGTTTCTTTACCCAAGATTGGCCTCTTGCAGCAGAAGTACTGGGAGGATATATGGCAGGTGTTTGTGTCAGCGGTGTACTCTGGGCAATTTTCCAGAATAATGCGGGTGGAGCTTGGGACAATGCAAAGAAATCTTTTGAAGCAGGTGTAGAGATAGATGGTGAAATGACTTTCAAAGGATCAGAAGCACACAAAGCTGCTGTAACTGGAGATACTGTAGGTGATCCGTTCAAGGATACTTCCGGACCTTCTATGAATATCCTGATTAAACTTACTTGCTTAGTAGGATTGGTAATTGCCCCGATATTAGGACAGTTGGCCGGTAATGCACATGCAAGCACCCCGAATGCAAGTGATAATAATATTATCGTTGTAGAGTCCGTTAGCAGCTCAGAAACTCCTTCCTGTTGTGCAGAGAAGGAAAATGAAACTGTAGCGATTAAAGGATTATAAGATCGTAAAGTCACTGAAAAATATCCAATTAGGCGCAATTACTTATGCCTTGAGGAGAGCAGCGCGTCTGTTCTCATGGGTATTCCTTTTGACTTTTTGTTTGATCAGCACGACGGCATTCAGCCCACCCATTGAGGACAATGCGAATCCCAAACGCTTGATTAGCCTGGATTCAGATGAGTTCTCGCGCTATTCTTCCTTGATCTATCACCATTTGCATTTTGAGAAGGATACGTTGGATTATGAGGTATTTCACAAGGCGCTCAAAGGCTACACTTTTCTGAGGGCCACAGATCAATTGCAGAATGACCGTTATATCAGTATCATTGACTTCACCAAGTATTGCAATAGCAAACGATTGTGGGTGATTGATTTCAAAGAGAAAAAGATTGTTTTCAATGAGTTGGTTGCACATGGCAGACGTTCCGGCAGTAGTTTTGCAAATACCTTTAGCAATCAACACAGATCCAATAAGAGTTCATTGGGCTTTTATATCACCGGAGGTAGCTATCATGGAAGAAATGGTTTATCCCTAAAATTGAATGGGATAGAAAGAAGGTTCAATAGCAACGCATTTTCAAGGGGAATTGTCATGCATGGTGCGAATTATGTAAGTCAGTATTTTGTAGATAGGGAGGAGAGAATAGGACGAAGCTTTGGCTGCCCTGCAGTTGATTCAAGGGTTAATAGTGTCCTTGTTCATACCTTAAAAGGAGGTAGTTGCTTATTTATATACCACAGCAATGACTACTACAATTCTAACTCTCACCTTTTGAATGCAGAACTTTACTTCCCTCTTGACGAGCTAAAGTGATAGTTTTGAAATAGCATTTTCATGAGAAAACTGCTTTCCATCTCCTTTTTTCTTTGTCTGGCAGCAGTCCTGCTATCTTCTTGCAAAAAGAACAAAGAAGTTTCGCTGGACGACTCCTTTACGCTTTATCCAGACAGCCTAGAATTATATATACAAGAGCGTTTTGAACAAGGATTGACTTTGTTATGCTCCACGGATTTAGAGCATTGGGACACCATTAAACAGTTTTATAGTGATAGAAAATATAAACCACTCTGGTGGGCCGGACTAACAGGCGATTCTGCGCATTGGGAAGACTGGAATAAGACGATAGAACACAGTATATCGCACGGTCTGCATCCTCGTTATTATTATTCATCTGTGATCGGTCATTACCGGGATAATCTTTCCCAGATTGGCACTGCCGATAGTGCTTATCGAATTTTGGCGGAATTAGAAATATTAAGCACCCATGCCAATATTGACCTCTATAAGGATTTGGCCAAAGGAAGAACACACCCCAAGGATATTTACGGATATACCTATATGCTTCCACTGAATAGGCATGAAGATCTGAATTGGAAAAAATTCATCAAGAGCAACAAGAAGTTGAGATTGATGGATCAGTATCATCGCGACGATACGGTCTATAATTACTTGCGAGAATTATTGGTTCACTATCAGGCAGAAGTTCTCAGGGAAAAACAACAACCCATTGACTTCAGCGAGTATCCAAAAATTAGCCCTGGCGATACAGTGCGTATTATACCACTAGTGGTCAAAAAACTCAAAAAGATGATGGAACCTGATAGCTCTATCTTGACCATCCAGGAGGACAGCGTCTACAATGACAGCCTGGTTGCTGTTATCAAAAGACTGCAGGAGAAATACCAATTGGCCTCAGATGGCATTATGGGATTTAAGACCTATAAGATCATCAATTCCGCTTCACAGGAAAAAATCAATCAGATTAAGGCCAATTTGGAGCGTGAACGTTGGTTCTCCCGCCCCGATCCGACAGATGCCCCGTTTATTTATGTGAATCTTCCCGAATACAGGGTATATCTCTATTATAAGGATAGTGTGAAGAACATGGCCGTTTGCATAGGAAAGAACCTTCCGGATAATTACGATGAGTTGGTCATGCGCTATACGGATTCCGGCTGGCTGCATAAACTGCCTAAGGATATGGAAACCCCTCAGATTTCTGCCAGGGTATCCATGGTCGTGATTAATCCTACCTGGACAGTACCCAAGAGTATCATCAAAAATGAGATGTACTGGCAGATGAGAAGGGATCCTACATATTTGAGCAGAAACCACTACGAAGTCTATTTAGGAGATTCCTTGCTGGATTCCGAGGCCATAGATTGGTCCAGATTCAAGCCGAATAATATTCCTTACCGAATCGTCCAGACACCCGGTACTCACAATGCCTTGGGCAAGGTCAAGTACATTTTCTGGAATGCATTTGATATCTTTATGCATGACACCCCTCAAAAGTCCAAATTCAAATTACCGCAACGCGCAGTAAGCCACGGTTGTGTTCGCTTGGAAGATCCTTTGCTGTTTGGAGAGTTCGTGATGCAGTCGAGCCGCAAATACGATGGCGATGACTTCAGGATCATGATGGGTTTTGAACCCTTGGATAAAGACCGCCTCAAGGATTATGACCCGGAGGATAGCACCGCTACTATTCAAGCACAAGACACCCTATACAAGATCAGATTGCACAAACCTATTCCCATCTATATGGATTATCGCACCATTTATTTTGATAAGGATGGAAAGGCAAGTTTCTGCTACGATATTTACGATCAGAATAAATACATTCTCAGACGCCTGGATGAGATGTAAAAAAAGGGCTCCTTGCGGAGCCCCTCGAATAAAAACGCATACTAAAAGCTAAGTTAAATCTTTATATTGATCCGATTAGGATACCTGCAGATACTGTGCGCAGGTCGGGTCCTTGATCTTGTTTGAACATGGAATTCGGATAGTACTTTCCAAAGAGGACAAAGGGTCCGTATCCAAATTGCAGTTCGTATCCGACTCTGAATTTTTCCAGGTTATAATCTTCTTTTATTTTGGATTTCTGCCTGCCATTCTCAGACCATTTTAACTTTTGATGGCTGGTGAGTAGGTAACCAAAATTGGGACCGAAGGAAATCTTAAATGATTTGTCATCATCCCTGCCTAGTTTAAGATTCAGCATCAAGGGTACGGTGAGATATTGGGTAACCAGTTTGTTCTTCTTGTATTCCGTGTCGGTATCAAGCTCAGCCATCAGTGCTCCAATGGAATCATAACCCAAGATCACATCATTGTCGAAACGGTAGTTGTTTATGTCCAATCCCAATCCGTAGACCAGCCTAATATTATCTCTATAGATATTCAAGGCCTGCTGTACAAAGTGGATCTGAAAATTGATGGATTTACCAGTGGACACTTCCATGTTTTCAAAACCAGTGGGCATTTCCAATTGATCATTGGCATTGAGCATATTGTTCAATCCAATTTGCATATTAAACCAATCGGTGGTGACCAATTCATACTCTGCCTTTTCAGGGTCGTCGTGGAAAAATGTATGTTCAATTTCTATTTGTCGTTCCATGGAGTCCGGCCAATTTCCTTCATGCATCATTGAGCTATCTACATTTCCGTCATAGTCTTTTAAAATTACCTTTTCACGAACGACCACCTTTCCTTTCTTACCGTCGATAATGATTCTTTCCTCACCGTCATTGATGATAATCGTGCTGTTTTCACCATCGACAATAACCTCTTCTCCATCATCGCCCTGGATGATGATGCGATCATCTTGCATGTCTACATCTTCGATGTCAATGTCTTCGATGATTTCTTCCACTTCTTCAATGGCTTCTTCTGCCTCTTCTTCTCGTTCAGTTGAATCTACCTGCGCATATAGCGGTAAGGCAGAGAGAAAGAAGAATAATAGGCTAATGGTAAATATTCTTGTTTTCATGATTCTAGTGTATAGGGGGTTCTAATTATTTCTTTAATTCTCTTTGTTCGGCCATACGCTCCAATTCCAGATCTAGAGCTTCATCCTCCAGTATCTCCTCTACATCTTCTGAGCCATAGCTCCTTTTCTCGGCGATGCGTTCAAGTTCCATATCCAAAGCTTCATCTTCCAGCACTTCATCTGAATCTGCCATCGTCAGGCTTTCTTGTAAATTCCTTTGTTCTGCATAGGCCTCCAATTCCAGGTCCAACACCTCTTCTTCCTGGGCTAAGGACTCAGTGATTAATTCCTCAACAAAGTCGAATTTTTCCAACCAATCTTCGCTGTGAATGATCTTGGACAGTACCTCTTCCAGATTTAAGCTTGGATTGACCATCCTTATTGCTGAAGAGATGTTTGAACTGTGCACCACGACCACTTTATAGTAGCGTTGTAATGGATTTCCGTAGTCTGCGAAGGCATTCATGGAACTTCCGATCATTCCAAGGCACAAGAGAAGGGGTAATACTTTTGATTTCATGTCTTATTTGTTAAATGGGCTTACACTGGCCATGGCATGGTAACCGTAAGTCTCAACTTCAAGGTCGAATCGGCGATTCTCCCAATCTGGCTTGAACCTCACTTCTGGTTTTGAAAGTTTGCGCATGGTCATGGTTGCTTTACCTGTCATACGCTCTAGTTGATTAGAAGTTACATCTGTATCAATATTTCTTGTAGTTGCCACATAATCAGGGCTTTCAAAATCTAAACTATAGGCTGCTAATCCTTCCGTACTGGTCTTGCTGTTCAGGTCGGTTACAATGAGCTCTGCAGAATAGGGTGTCGGCAGTTCTGCCTCTTCCTGCTCAGCCTTATGATGCACCGGAAGGATAGCTCTGCGTTCTGGAAGGTCATTCACCAAGGCATCTTGAACATCCCTTGGCATTTCTTCAGCATCTGCAATAATGGGAGTAGTTCCTTCGGCCTGAGTTGGCGCTGTGATCTCCTCTACAGGCAGCTCTCCAGCAATCTCGGTGAGATCTTGTTTCCATGGTGAGAAAACAATCAAACCTAAAAATAGTGAAGCAGCCACTCCAATAGTGATCCAACCACCCATTGGGATGATCTTGCGCTCAGATTTGATTAAATCATCTTTCTGGGTGTAGACTATTTCTTGCTCAGGCTGAACCACAGTGGCCTGGAATAGTTCCCATTCTCTTCTCAAGAACTCATCTTGATCGATCTGTTGCACTATGGCATCCACTTCCCCTTCGGGGATATTGCCTTCTAGAAGGTCGAACATGATGAGTTCATAATTGTCTTTAGTCAATCTCATAATAATGATGGTTCCAATTGGCTTATATAGTTCTTTATGTATTTCCTAGCCCTGAAAATATTCACTTTAACTTGAGATTCAGTCATCCCAGTAATCTCACCAATACTCTTGTAATCGTATCCTTCAAAATCTCTTAGAGTGATCGCCGTTTTTTGCTTTGTAGGCAATTTGTTCACTGCTTTTCTCACCCACTCCGTGAGGTCGCTATATTGGTGGTCTTCCGCAGCGACATCAAATGCAACATCAAGGCTGGTTTGTCGCTTGTTTTTTCTGATCACGTCGATCATATTGTTATAAGCAACTTTAAATAGATATGATTTTGCCGTTTCCATTTTAACATCCTGCTTTCTGATCCAGAGTTTCTCAAAGGTGTTCTGAACAATGTTCTCAGCTTCAAATCGATCTCCCATGTTCTTCAGGATGAAGCGAAAGATCCCATCTGAATACAAATTCACACATTGATTATACTCTTTGGTGTTCATCAGCTGGTTGACTGTTGTACGGCCTAATTCGGATTAAGTTACACAAAAGTTAAAAGATTTCTTACAGATGGAGTTTGAACATGGTCATAGCCTATTATTTTCTCTACCAAAAAGATAAGTTTGCATATGGCCGAGCAATGGTTTGAACATTGGTTTGACAGTCCATATTATCATCAATTATACAGTCATAGGGATGAATCTGAGGCTGAGGCCTTCTTGAAGGCACTGGTCAGGACAGCTGAAGTACCAGAGGCTGGTAAGGTATTGGACCTAGCTTGCGGCAGAGGCAGGCACAGTAGGGTCCTATCTAAATTGGGTTATGAGGTCTATGGATTGGACTACAGTTCAAACAACATCCAGGCAGCTATCGAGCTAAGTGAGCCCTCTTTGCATTTTAAGCGCCATGATATGAGAGATCCATTTCCGTGGCAGAATTTCGACCTCATTTGTAACCTGTTCACCAGTTTTGGCTATTTTCCATCTGATAAAGAGCATCTGGATACCTTAACCAATTGTTACCACTCTATGAATCCAGGAGCTAAAATGATTCTGGATTTTCTGAACATTGAATGGGTAAAGCAAAATACCGAACCAACTCAAGAGAGGGTAGTAGATGGCATTGCCTTTAGCTTAAATAAAAGAATTGCCGATGGCTATTTGATCAATAGCATCTCATTTGAGGCTGAAGGTGAAAAGCAGTATTACGAGGAGAGAGTCAGGGCCTTCAGCAAGGATGATCTATTGGCTATGTTTAAGCGCATTGGATTTGAGATCTCCGCGGTTTTTGGGTCTTATGATCTCAAAACATTCAATAGTGATAATTCAGATAGATTGATCGTATTGGCAAGCAAATGATAGAGCAATTAATATCTTGGGATACAGAAGCATTTAAAAGCATTCATCTTGGCATGGCAAATAACTTCTTTGACCATTTCATGCCACTGGTGAGGAATAAATACAGCTGGATACCCCTCTACATTATATTTCTCGTCTTTGCCATACGGAAGTTCAAATTGCAATCTATTATTCTTATCGCGGGTTTGGTCTTAACCGTACTCTTAGCCGATCAATTCAGTGCCACTTGGGTCAAAGAGAGTATTGAACGGCTCAGACCCTGTAATGATCCAGGATTGAAAAATTTAATTAGGCCTTTGGTTCCGTGTGGAAGTGGTTACAGTTTTATCTCTGCCCATGCTACCAACCATTTTGCCATTGCTGTTTTCTTTAGCTGGTTTTTTAGACAGCTGAATCATTGGGTGGGTTTTAACTATATCTTCTACCTATGGGCTGCGAGCATTGCTTTTGCTCAAGTTTACGTTGGTGTACATTTCCCCTTAGATGTAATAATAGGTGCACTTGCCGGCTTACTGATAGGTCATCTCATGCTTTATTTAACCCGTTTAAGTATCAAGACTTAGTGTTTCAAGAGAAAGCCCTTTCTATTTTAAAAGCAGGTAAAAATGTCTTTCTCACGGGATCAGCGGGAGCGGGAAAGACCTATACTTTGAACAAGTTCATTGCATATTTGGAAGAGCACAGAGTGCCGGTAGCCGTAACCGCGAGCACAGGGATCGCGGCAACCCATATGAGTGGTACTACCATCCATTCTTGGAGTGGAATAGGAATAAAGGATTCTTTGAGCCATGCAGACCTACGAGCGCTAGCCACCAAGAAATACCTGACCAAGCATATTGATAAAACCCATATATTAATTATCGACGAGATTTCCATGTTACACAGGCGTCAGCTGGATATGGTCAATCAAGTTTTGAAATTCATTAAGAAAGACGCTCGACCCTTTGGTGGAATGCAGGTGGTATTCGCTGGTGATTTCTTTCAATTGCCTCCAATAAGTAAAACTCAGGAGAGCAATAGAGACAAATTTGCGTTCATGTCCAAGGCTTGGTTAGAAGCTTCGCCTATTATCTGTTATTTAACCGAGCAGCATCGCCAATCAAAAAATAGTTTGAATGATATCCTAAATGAGATTAGATCTCAAGAGATATCACCCTTTACGGTAGATATGCTGCAGGAAGCTAAATATCAAGACATCGCCATAGAGCCGACAAAATTATATACGCATAATGCAGATGTAGATTCAATCAACAATGAGGAGCTGGCCAAAATAGAAGGGGAAACAGAGACCTTTTTTGCCGAGAAGAAGGGCAATCAAAAGATGATGGACGCTTTTGTGAAATCGCTGATAGTACCTGAGAAACTCGTGTTGAAGAAAGGAGCAAAGGTGATGTTCTTAAAAAACAATCACGACAAAGGTTTTATGAACGGTTCCTTGGGTGTGGTGGTTGACTTTGACAAGGATGAAGACTGGCCAATTGTTCAGCTCAGCGATAAGCGCAAAATCAAAGCGGAACCAGAGCTTTGGTCAATCAATGATGAAAAGGGTAAGATGTTGGTTCAATTTGAACAGGTCCCCTTGCGCTTGGCATGGGCAATTACGGTCCACAAAAGTCAAGGTATGACATTAGAGGCTGCGGAGATGGATTTGAGTCGCACCTTTGAGCGCGGTCAGGGATATGTGGCATTATCACGATTGAAGGAGCTGGAAGGATTAAGGCTATTGGGCATGAATCGCATGTCTTTGGAAGTGAATTCTTTAGCTGCAAAGGCTGATCTGCGCTTTCAGCAACTCAGTGATGAGGCGGATCGGGAATGGGATGAAGAGGATTTAAGTGCGCACTATGAACAACATATTCTCAGATCAGGTGGAACTACTGACCCCTCTGAAATGGCAAAAGGCAAAGACAAAAAACGTCAAAAGCTGCAAAAGAAGAGCAGTGTGGAAATTACCTCAGAGCTAATTAGAGATAAAATGTCTCTTGCTGAAATTGTGGTTGAACGCGGATATAGTTCTGCAACCATCAAAGCGCATATAGGGAAAATCGCTGAAGACATGCCTGAAATTGATCTCAGCGGCTACAGACCACCTGAACAAATCATTTCTGCTGTGAAATCTGTTCACCAAGAACTAATGAACAAGGGGCGTAAAGCAGATTTGGGAACGGATGGCAAGATCAAATTGTCGGCCTTACACAGCGCATTGAAAAAGCAATTGTTGTACGAAGACATCAAGCTGGCTTTGGTCTTTTTAACACTGGACAACAAACTGTAGTTTGATGCTAGTGACAAGGGCTTAAATTTGCCAAATGCAATGGTGGTGGTTACTGCTTCTTTTTGCCATGCCTTTGGCTGGCGCAATCATAGGGCTAAAGGTAAGCCGCGAAAGGGTAAAGGAGCTGAAGATCTTTTTGGCATTTGGAGGTTCATTCTTGATTTCCATTACAATTTTGAATCTCATACCAGAGGTCTATGAAGAAATGGGCCACAAGGCTGGATACTTTGTTCTGGGTGGATTTTTCTTACAGATCATTATGGATTATTTCTCCAAGGGTATAGAACATGGGCATTTACACTTTCATGAGTTTGAGCGCAGATTTCCATTGAGCGTTTTTATTGCTCTTGCATTGCATGCTTGCCTTGAGGGAGTCGGATTGGGTGGTGAGGTTTTCAGCAAAGGCTCTCAACTCAATTTGCTTTATGCCATAGGGTTACACGAAATGCCCGCTGCATTTGCTCTAGCTTTAATCCTGAAAAGTGGCACCAAGAGAAGTTCGAGGAACAATCTGGTTTGGTTGATCATTTATGCCGCCATGGTACCCGTCGGACTATTGATTGGAAATCAAATGAAGGAAATGGAGACATTGATACATACCATTATGGCGGTGGTCATCGGAGTGTTTTTGCATATCTCGACCACCATTCTATTTGAGAATACTGAAAGTCACAAATACAGCAAGTACAAATTGCTCGCCATTGCTATAGGTTTGGGATTAGCTCTGGCTGTTATGAATATTCACAGTCACTAAGACTAAGTGAACATCTTTTTATTGAAGTTTTCTGACCCACCTTTGGGTATGGACAAGGACTGCCAGTTCTCGCCTTTGATCATTCTAGCAACATATACCATTTGTCCAATGTGGTAAGAATAGTGTGCCAATTGTCGATTGATGGCTTCTATCACTGTATGGTCTTCATTCCTGATTTTTACTATACTCTCCAATTGATCTTCTGAGAGTTGTCTAATGGCGTGAAACAAAATTTCCCAACCTTCTTCCCATTTGCTTGTGAGCTCATTGATACCGCTGAGGTCGTTGTCAAATTCAGTTTCTCTATTGCGCCATTCCTTTTCGCCATCCGAGGACAAAAAATCTGTCCATCTCGATCTCATATTGCCCCAAAGGTGTTTAACAATAACAGCTATGCTGTTACTGTATGGGTCAATCTTGCGGAAGATCTCTTCTTCTGAAAGTTGTGCCATGGCTTTTTCGCCAAGGCTTTTATAATACTGGAAACGGTCTGTTATTGAAGCCAAATAGGAGCTCTGCATTACTCCACAACATATACTTCAAAGACCAAATTAATCTCACCCGCATTGGAATGAATATTTACACCTTTGGCATTGTATCCCAAGCGATCCTTTGAGTCAAAGTTCACTTTGATCTTACCACTTGCTCCCGGCTTAATGGGCTGCTTCGGCCATTCAGGAGTTGTGCATCCACAAGTGGGGTGAACTCCGTCTATGATAAAGTCCTGATCACCTTCGTTGGTGAAATAATAGTAGAAGGTAAGTACTTCGCCCAACTTTACATCTCTGAATTCAAGGCCTTTCTTCTCAAAAACGGGTTTTGGTCCAATTGCGGCCATGGCCAATACGGCTATCAATGCAAATCCGGTAAGTGTTAATGATCTCATGTCTACAAAGGAACCAATTTCATGCCAAAATAGTTGCATTCTAAATTGGGTCGACATCTATGGTCCACCGAAGACCTTTGTATTGTCTATCTCTTTCCAATTTATCAATGGACATTTGCAATTGAGCCTTGTCTTTGCGTATAGCGGAATTTTCGTTGTCCATCTTTAATAAAAAATTCATCAGATACCAATTTCGGATCTTGCTTACATAAGGCTTTTCCGGACCCAATATTCGGTCGCCGAAGACCATATGGAGTTCCTGTCGGATAGTTTGAACGGCTTTATGCAGCGCCAAGGCATCTTTGTGTTTGTAGGTAAGTTTGATCAGACGTTTGAAAGGAGGGTAGGAGAAGGCTTCTCTTTCTGCGAGTTCATTGGAATACAATTGTTGGTAGTCAGAAGACTTTACCCATTGTAAGACAGGGTGTTCGGGCCTACCGCTTTGTATATAGACTTTGCCCTGCTCTTTTCGCCTTCCTGCTCTTCCGGCAACTTGCGTCATGAGTTGAAATGAGCGCTCGTTTGCCCTGAAATCAGGAAAGTTTAGCAGGTGATCAGCATTAATGACTCCTACCAACTTAACCTTGTCAAAATCAAGTCCTTTACTTATCATCTGAGTTCCAATCAACACATCCAATTCACCCTTGCTAAATGCATCGATAATTTTCTTGTGAGCTGTTTTTCTTCGGGTATTGTTATAATCCAGGCGATCTGTTTTCAAGTTTTCGGCATAGATACTCAATTCGTCTTCTATTCTTTCGGTTCCATAGCCTATAAGTTCGAGGCCGTTGTGCCCGCACGCCGGACATTGATCGACGGGCGGTCTGCTATATGCGCAATAGTGACATCTCAAATTATTCTGAAATTTATAGTAGGTCAATGAGATATCGCAATTGATACACTTTGGGGTCCATCCACACTGTGTGCATTCAATCACGGGTACATAGCCTTTCTTGTTTTGAAATAGTATGCTTTGTTTCCCATCTGATTTAACATGCTGCATTTCACTGAGCAAGACATCGCTGAAAATACCCTTATTGCGCTTTTGGCGCCTTTGTTCCAACATGTTTATCAGCTCAATGGAAGGCAGGCTAGAACCGTCATGTCTCTCCAACATTTCTATAAGGGTGAGCTTGCCGTTTTTGGCATTAAAATAGGTCTCAATAGAAGGTGTTGCGCTGCCTAAAAGAACCGGTATTTGCATGAGGCGAGCTAGGTAGAGGGCAGAATCACGGGCGTGAAAGCGAGGGGCCGGGTCAAACTGCTTATAGCTGGATTCATGCTCTTCATCTACGATGATCAGATCCAATTCCGTCAAAGGAAGGAAAAGGGAGGAACGGGTACCAACCACGAGCAACGGCTCTCCTTGTAAACATTTGAAATAAACCTCTAGTCTCTCGTTGGTGCTAAACTTTGAGTGACTAACCATGAGCTGATCTCCAAAAAAGGCCTTTAGCCTTTCAACCAATTGTGAGGTGAGAGCAATTTCAGGAAGTAAATAGAGTACTTGCTTTTTCAAGGCAAGACTGGCCTTGATTAATTCCATATAGACCAGGGTCTTTCCGCTGCTCGTTATACCGTGTAAAAGAGCATTTTTCCCTTCTGAAAAGGAATTCTTTATTTCTTCCAAAGCCTTTTCTTGCAAAGCACTCAAGACAAAACTGGAAAGATCTGATTCGTGGCTTTTAAATCTACTTACCTCAACATCTTGTTGTTCGAGTATTCCCTTGGTTATCAATGCCTTTATGGCATTTGTACTCAAATTCTTTAATTGGTTTGTGGCTACCCAATTTTCCTGCCCCTTGCTAATCAGACTCATCAGCACTTCCAGTTGTTTTGGGGCACGCTTTTCTAACTGATCAAACACCTTATGCATCTCATCCTCCTCGCGCATTTTCTCAATAATTCTGATCTGTTTTTCGAGTTTGGGCTCATTCTCTTTGTCGTGGCCGAAGTTTACGAAGGACAATTAAATGTGCCGTCGCTCGATCCAGTTGGTGTACCCGGCGATCGATGGGCCAATGCCAAGTTCAACTTTTATCATTTCATGTACTACTGGT
>JAHEKB010000189.1 GCA_024638525.1 Bacteroidota bacterium | reverse complement strand
TTTATCGAGCAAGAACATCTTCTTGATGATATCGAAGAAAAAGAAGCAATGTTCCGCAATTTATTAATACATCCCAAGATCAAAAACATTACAGGAAAAGGCCTTATGCTGGCACTCCACTTAGACAGTTTTGACGAAGTGACCAGAACCATAAATAGGGCGTACGAAAGAGGGCTGATCACCGACTGGTTCCTCTATGCCAATTCGGCATTGAGAATTTCCCCGCCCTTGATTATTAGTCGTGAAGAGATTAAACGGGTTTGTGAAATTGTGTTGGAGTCTTTGAACGATTGATCAGCGGTTCAATTTTCTTGGGAAAAGACCTTCTTGGCGTTTCTTCTTCTTTTTAGGAGCTTGATATCCCTCCATGGTATCATCGTAAGCCGGGCAGTGTTTGGCCTTACATCCCGTTCCGCCAAAAGCGATTATCGAGCTCAATAATCCGTATAGAAGTAGTTTTTTCATCTCCACAAAGATAAAGAGCCGCAGATTTATGGTCAAACGGCTCTTTTTTTATTGATTATTGCTCTAAAACTTACATATCGCTAGCCATGACATTGCTATTGGCAACGAGGCTTATATCAAAGCTGATTTCATCTTTGATCAGATCATCACCTAGATCGTCGAAAAAGCTTCCACTTCCATATCTAACATCCCATTCAGAACGGTCGATCACAAAGCTTGAATTTGCAGACATTGTTCCATTTTCCATACTATGAGAATACGGTATCGTAATTGATCTGCTAATCCCTTTGATGGTTAAATTGCCGGTTAGGCTATCCGCCGTTGCCGAACTGATTTCAAAACTGGCTGTTGGAAATTCATCCGCCGAAAAGAAGTCTGATCCTTTGAGATGCATTATTAAATCCGTTTGTTTCTCTTCTGGCATCTGGCTGTTGATTTCAACAATTGAATTCATGTCCAAGACAAATTGTCCAGAAACAATAGTACCCTCTTCTACGGAGATACTTCCTTCTTTTATGTCAATGGTTCCGGTGTGAGACCAACCTGTGATCTTCTCGCCAAACCACTGCACATTACTCTCATCGGGATTTACAGTTAGGGAAACACTTGATTCAGTTGCTTCTGCTACATTCTCAGCTTCACCAGACTTGCTGGAAGAAGAATCACCACAGGCCACTAGACCCAAGGCTACAGTCATAATAAAAATTACTTTTTTCATTTTAAATTTATAATTGGTTCGACGTTGGTATATTCTAAAACGCCAATTATTCTATAACATGAACTACGCTGAATGGTTTTCATTTAGCGCGATAAATCTTGAATTTGATGATTAATTTGCGCCCCGATGCGGCCAACACTGTATTCCATACTCAGTTTCTTACTTATAAGCCCCTTATATAGCCAGAATATCAAGGTCTATACTCAAGATCTATTTCCCATTGCAAATGTGCAGGTAAGCATTGAAGATCAACTGCTGGGTAGCACGGATGAGGAAGGTTTGCTAAGTATTCCAGACTCAAATTATTCTTTTAAAGTTTTTGTCTTTGTTCATCCCTCCTATCATGCTAAGCTAGTGGTGTATGAAGACTTGAAACAGAATGATTTCACCGCGATACTCTATCCCAAAACGGGCAGTATCCCTAGCATCATTGTGACTTCTGAAAGAGTCAAAAGGCTCAGGAACGACTTGGCGGTATCTCTGGAAAGAATTGAGCAAAAAGACATTCAATTGTATCAGCCGCAAACTGCAGCCGATCTGGTTGGCTCAGGTGAGAAGGTTTACATCCAGAAGAGCCAAATGGGCGGAGGAAGCCCAATGATGAGAGGCTTTGCAACCAATAGAATATTACTTGTTGTAGATGATGTCAGAATGAATACAGCGATTTTCAGAAGCGGCAACGTTCAAAACTCTTTGAGCATTGATCCCTATACTATAGAAGAAACCGAAATCATATTTGGTCCAGCAAGTCAGTTCTATGGCAGTGATGCAATTGGGGGTGTTTTAAATTTCAAAACCAATAGTATAGATCTGCTGAATAAAGACTCAGTAATTTATGAAGGGAATGCCAAGCTTAGGTTTTCCACTGTAAATGCAGAGCGAAGCTTACATATGGATTTCAAAGTTAGGTCTGAACGATGGGGTTCGTACAGCAGCATTAGTCTAAATCAATTTGGCGACCTGAGAATGGGTAGCAATGGCCCAGATACCTACCTGAGACCTGATTATGTCACATCTTCCTTCTCTGGCGATACATTGGTACAGAATGAAGATCCTGAGTTACAAAGATTTACGGAATACAGCCAATTGAATCTCCTTCAAAAGATCCGTTTAAAAGCTTCTGAATCTATCTTTATTGATTACGGCTTTTATTACAGTATCATTCCCTCTAATCCTCGTTATGATCGCTTATTGGTCAGAGATTCACAAGATAGTTTGCGCCATGCCCATTGGTCATATGGGCCTCAAAGTTGGTTGATGAATCGGCTTCAAATAGAGCAACAGAAAAAATCGGGAATCTACAATCAATTGAAATTGACACTAGCTCATCAGCACTTTCGAGAAAGTCGAGAAGACCGACGTTTTGGGTCTAGCAGTTTGCGAGACCGACGAGAAAAGGTCAATGCTCTTAGCGCGAACCTTGACTTCTTTAAGCGATTTGAGGGAAAAGCGAGGTTTCACTATGGTGTGGAATATCTATACAACTATGTGAGTTCGTCAGCAGAACTTTCGAGTATTGACCCCATGCAACCTCAGACATTCCCTATTGCCAGCCGGTACCCAGATGGTTCTACTTGGCAATCAGCAGGGCTCTATATCAATTATTTTAAAAGGTTCAATAAGTGGTACAAATTAGAAAGCGGAGCGCGATATAATCTATTTAGTATAGATGCACAGCTCGATACCAGTTTCTATCCTTTTCCGTTTAGACAGATTCAGAACTCCAATGGAGCATTAACCGCTTCCGTTGCTCAACTCTTTCAATCACAGGGATATAAACTTGGCCTAATTACATCCACAGCATATAGAGCTCCCAATATTGATGATGTTGCTAAAATATTTGACAGTAGTCCCGGTACCGTAGTGATTCCCAATGCCGATCTCGGTCCCGAATACGCTTATAATCTCGAGTTGAATTTTGAGAGTCCCCAGCGAAAAATGCTTCAATTATTTGCCTCTCTTTTCTACACTCGATTACAAGGCGCGATCAGTAGGCAAGATGCTAAATTGAACGGACAGGACAGTATTCTCTATGACGGCGTGCTGAGTCAAGTACAACAATTGCAGAATACAGATTTTGCAATAGTATACGGAGGACAGTTTAATGTAAAATTAAATTTAGACGCTTATTGGAGTATTAGTTCTGCTTACACCTTCTTGTTCTCGGATTCAGAAAATGGAGACCCCATAAGACATATCACGCCTAACTTTGGAGGAACACATGTAGTTTACCAAACCCAAACATGGAAGGCGGACTTTTTTGCCGTCTATCAACAGGCTTTCCCTTTTGAAAAATTCAATTCGGCTGAGATCAATGATGCATACTTATACACCCTGGATGAAAACGGAAATCCGTTTACTCCGGGTTTTGTAACGCTCAACTTCAAAATGCAAAAACAATTCAATGCGCAATTTAGACTCCATGCCGGAATAGAAAACATTCTAGACAAAAGGTATAGAACTTACGCCTCTGGAATCACAGCAGCCGGCAGAAACTTCTTCTTAGCGGTGAGTTTGCGTTTTTAGGAATTAAGCTCCTAGGGGCCTTCTAGGATCTTTCTTCTATGCTCCACTTTTGATGGCTATTTTAATTTTCTTGGATGCATGTCTCTGTAATCCAGTCAGACAGGGATAGGCATGGCCCCCGCATCAACAATCTTTAAATCAGTTTAATTCTTGTCGTCTTTTTTATTTGAAGAAGGAGGCTTAGAAATACTGTCCCGCATTTCTGTATCCGCCTGAATATTCTTCATCCGGTAATAGTCCATAATACCGAGATTTCCCGAACGGAATGCTTCTGCCATTGCTTTGGGAACTTCTGCTTCGGCCAGAATAACTTGAGCCCTTGCGTCTTGTGCCTTTGCTTTCATTTCCTGTTCTTCAGCTACAGCCATCGCTCTTCTTTCTTCTGCTTTGGCATTTGCAACCTTTAGATCTGCCTCAGCTTGATCTGTTTGCAATTCTGCACCGATATTTTTTCCAATGTCTATGTCTGCAATATCAATAGACAGAATCTCAAAAGCAGTCCCGGCGTCTAGACCTTTTGCCAATACTGTTTTGGATATTTTATCCGGGTTTTCCAGCACCTCTTTGTGATTATCCGCTGAGCCGATAGTAGTAACAATACCTTCACCTACACGCGCTAAAATGGTCTCTTCTCCAGCACCGCCAACTAACTGGCGGATATTCGCGCGCACGGTAACTCTAGCTTTAGCAATGAGCTGAATACCATCCTTGGCCACTGCAGCGACAGGTGGTGTATTGATTACCCTTGGGTTTACAGACAATTGAACCGCATCAAATACATCTCTACCCGCCAGATCTATGGCAGCTGCCATATTAAAATCCAAAGGTATGTTCGCTTTATCCGCAGAAATTAAAGCCTTGATGACATTGTTCACATTTCCTCCTGCCATAAAATGAGTTTCCATTTCATTGGCAGTCACTTCCAAACCTGCTTTTATCGCATTGATAAGCGCATTTACAATCAAGGAGGGTGGTACTTTTCTAATTCTCATTAAAATGAGCTGAAGAATTCCAACTCTGGCTCCAGAAACTACTGAGGTAAACCAGAGGTTTAGAGGTATAAAATACAAAAAGAGGGTAATCAGAACTATGATTCCCACTATAGTGAGGACAAGGATTAAGGGTGACATATCTATTCTTTTGGTTTTACTGTTATTTTATTGTTGTTTATCTTAACTAC
>JAHEKB010000188.1 GCA_024638525.1 Bacteroidota bacterium | reverse complement strand
GGGAGCCTTCTGGCCACTTCCATGCCGAGTTATGAGGTGCGCTTTGATCCTGTAGTAGTAGACCCGGATAGCTTTAATAGATATATCAGTGCTTTAGCGGGCAAAATGGCCAAGATGTTCCCCGAGTACTCTGCCAGCTACTACAAACAGAAAATGGTAAGAGCGCGGAATTCTGGGAGCAGGTATATGTTGATAAGAAGAAAGGTAAACTACAATCAGCTGAAAGAAATGATTGAATGGCCCATTTTCAATTTGGGTCGATACAGCGGTGGAATGATCACCATTCAAACCACGAGGAGGATAAGACCAGCAGGGCAATTGGCATACAGAACCATTGGGTATCGCACGGTGGACAATCCCGGGGTGGGATTGGAAAGAGAATACGATCAACAACTAGCGGGACAGAGCGGAGCTAGGTTGGTGCAGAGGATATCTGGAGGCTACAGACCGCTCAATATAGAAAACCTGGTTGAGCCTAAGAATGGTAAGGATCTGCATACCACCTTGAATATGGATTTTCAGGAAATCGCGCATATGGCTTTGTCAAAATCGCTGATTCGACATAAAGCTGACCATGGCTGTGTGGTGATAATGGAGGTGGCAACGGGTCAGATTAAAGCAATAGTTAATCTTAAGAACTACGGCGAAGAGAGGGTGGGTGAAGCCTATAATTACGCCATAGCAGAGAGCATAGAGCCTGGAAGTGTTTTTAAGGTTTTCTCAGCTGTTGCTGCCTTGGAAGACAAGGTAATGAATCCTGAAGATAGCCTGGATCTGTACGGAGGCTTGCGTATGTATTTCGGCAAACCCATGAAGGACTCAGATCATGGGAAATACAAAAGGGTTAGTTTAAAAACGGCTTTTGCTCGATCATCCAATGTGGCGTTTTCTTCTCTAATCTATGATTATTACGAGAGAAATCCTGCTGAATATATCGCTCATCTAAAAAGGTTGGAACTGCATAAGAAGACGGGAATAAGACTCATGGGTGAACCGGAGCCTTTCCTGAACCAGCCTTCGCACAAGAAGTGGTCAAATCTCACGCTTCCATGGTTGGCCATTGGATATGAGAATCAGCACACTGCCTTGCAAGTACTAACGGCTTACAATGCCGTGATCAATAAAGGCATTTTGGTCAGACCCTATTTTGTGGACCGAGTAAGCGATGCTGGATTGGTCATAGAGCAATATGAACCGCAAGCCGCAAGTCAAGCGGTCTGTTCTGAAAATACCTCTCGGCAAATCCTTGATTTCACCAAAGAGACAGTATTAAGTGGTACAGCAAAAAACATTCGATCTGAGATAGTCAGCATGGGTGGTAAGACAGGTACCGCTCAGATTGCGAGCACTTCCGGCTATCAGGCAAGAAGACAATACAATGCGAGCTTTGTAGGTCATTTCCCGGCGGACAATCCGGTTTATTCTGCCATTGTTGTGGTCAACAAACCTTCTGCTGGGGTCTTTTATGCCTCATGGGTAGCAGCGCCAGTTTTTAAGGAATTGGCAGAAAGGATTTATACCATCAGCGTGCCGCAGAGGGTGGATCAAGATACTACATGTTATCCCAAAGAATTCAAAGGGTATTCATCCGACATATTTACCCTGGCAGCAAATCTGAACTGGAACACCAGTAATGAAGGCACGGTTTGGGTTTCTTATACACCAGAGACAGGTCAGGCTTTGAGTATTGATCTTGCAATGCAAGAGATGCCAGATGTGATAGGGATGGGTGCTAGAGATGCTATCTACGCAGTCGAAACGGAAGGCGTCAAGGTCAAGTTGAAAGGCTATGGCCGGGTGATCAAACAAAGCCCCAAAGCGCGTGAGAAGCTAAAAGTTGGTCAAACTATTTATCTGCAATTGGGTCTATGAGGGCATTACACGAACTCATATCTAATATTCAGGTGCTTGAGTTTCAAGGAGCACAGAATGCAACGGTAAATAATCTCCAATTGGATTCGAGATTGGTATCAAGTGGATCGCTCTTTGCGGCTATAAGGGGTCATGCTGTAGATGGTCACGACTTTATTGACACAGCAATTGAGAAAGGCGCATCTGCGATACTGTGTGAAGAAATTCCCAAAGCTTCATCCTCTTGTAGCTTTATAAAAGTAGAAGACAGCGCCGCAGCATTGGGTGAAATTGCGTCTGAATTCTATCATAAACCTTCAACTGAATTGAAGGTGATTGGTATAACCGGTACAAACGGAAAGACTTCTGTAGCTACCATGCTGTATGAGCTTTATGGATCACTTGGGTATAAAGTGGGACTTATTTCTACGATTAAATATTCCATCAATGGCGAGGATTATCAATCTACCCATACTACCCCGCATTCCATCAGAATACAAGAATTACTTAGTGACATGCGAGAGCAAAAATGCAGTCATGTCTTTATGGAGGTCAGCTCTCATGCTATTGATCAAAAAAGAATTGCAGGTCTTGTATTTTCAGGAGCAGTATTTACCAATATCACACATGACCACTTGGATTATCACGCGGACTTTAAGGATTATCTGTACACCAAGAAAAAGCTTTTTGATCAATTGCGGCCAGAAGCATTTGCCCTCTTTAACAGAGATGATAAGAATGGTCAAGTCGTGGTTCAGAACTGCCGGGCTACCAAATATAGCTTTAGCTTAAAATCGGTCAGTGATTTCAAGACCAGAATAATAGAACATGACTTGCAAGGTATGCAGCTTGAGATCAGAGGAAACGAATTTTGGATTCGCCTTGTTGGTGAATTCAACGCCTACAATATACTGGCGGTATATGCTGTAGCATTCTTGCTAGATCTGGAGCATTCAGAAATTATCACCGCACTCTCTTCACTTCAAAGTGTGGAAGGCAGATTTCAACACATAAAGTACAAAGGTGTAACTGCCATCGTGGATTACGCCCATACCCCGGATGCTTTGCAAAATGTACTGGACACCATAAATGCCATTAGAAGCAGGAATGAAAACCTCATCTGTGTCTTGGGTTGCGGTGGTGATAGAGATAAGGATAAAAGACCTGTGATGGCTCGTATAGCTTGTCAGCATTCCAATAAGGTGGTCATTACCTCCGATAATCCTAGAAGCGAAGATCCAACTGCGATCATAGAGGATATGATGTCTGGCATTGAAGCCATGCATTATAAAAAAGTTTTAAAAATCACAGACAGGGAAGAAGCGATCAAAACAGCTATAAGTCTAGCCGAGCGAGGAGATGTAATTCTCGTTGCGGGCAAAGGCCATGAAAAATATCAAGAGATCAATGGAGTAAAACATCCATTTGACGATACAGAAGTACTTCAAAGAAACCTCAAACTCATACAAGAATAATGCTTTACTATCTCTTTAAATACCTAGATCAAATGTATGACTTACCCGGTGCTGGGGTATTTGAATACACCACTTTCAGAGCTTCTGCTGCTGTGATCCTATCGCTGGTTATCTCGCTGTTATTTGGCAAAAGGCTAATTGAAATGTTGAGGAACAGACAAGCTGCAGAAACCATCCGCCAGTTAGGTCTGGAGGGTGAAAATGCCAAAAAGGGAACTCCAACTATGGGTGGATTGATCATTCTAGCTGCCATCATTATTCCGACCATTCTCTTTGCAAAACTGGACAATATCTACATACTCCTCATGTTGTTTGCGACGGTTTGGCTTGGATTGATTGGTTTTGTAGATGACTATATCAAAGTCTATAAAAAGGACAAAAAGGGTTTAGCAGGAAAGTTCAAAGTAGTTGGTCAAGTAGGATTGTCTGTCGTTGTAGCCCTTACGCTCTATTTTAATGACAATGTCCTGGTAAGGGAGCAAATTAAAATCGATCAAGTGAGTGAGGCTCCAGCCGGAGTCGAGGTTAAGGAAATCAATAATCAACTGTATTATACCATTGATCAAAGATCTACGACCACTACCATTCCCTTTGTTAAAAGCCATGAAATTGATTATTCCAAGGTGTTGTTCTGGATGGACAGTGAAGGTGCCAACAAATGGGCTTGGGTGATCTACCTCATTGTTGTGGTTTTCGTAATTGTTGCGGTATCTAATGGAGCAAATCTCACAGATGGGATAGACGGTTTGGCCGCCGGAAGTTCTGCTATCATAGGGGTCACATTGGCGGCTTTGGCATTCATAGGGGGCAATATTGTCTTTGCTGATTACCTGGATGTCATGTTTATCCCCTATCAAAGCGAGCTGGTAATCTTCGCCGCTGCATTCGCCGGAGCCTGCATAGGCTTTTTATGGTACAATGCATTCCCGGCACAAGTATTTATGGGAGATACAGGAAGCCTGGCCATAGGCGGAATCATCGCAGTTATGGCATTAATGATCCGCAAAGAGCTGCTTTTGCCCATACTCTGCGGAGTCTTTTTGATAGAGAATCTCAGCGTCATGCTCCAAGTCAGCTACTTCAAGTACAGCAAGAAGCGCTTTGGGGAAGGACGTCGAATATTTAAGATGTCTCCGCTTCACCATCACTATCAAAAACTGGGTTATGCAGAACCTAAGATCGTCACGCGATTCTGGATTGTAGGGATCATGCTCGCCATATTCACCCTTGTCACCTTTAAGCTAAGATAGTTGAATAAGAAGGTGGTCATATTGGGTGCAGGTGAAAGCGGAGTTGGAGCAGCTAGATTGGCACAGCTACATGCTTATCGAGTACTGGTATCTGATATGAATGCAATCAAGGATGTTTATAAGCAAGAACTGAGTGATCACGAAATTGAGTTTGAAGAAGGGGGACACAGCGCCAAGGTCTTAGACGCTGAGTTTATTATAAAAAGTCCGGGTATTCCCGAGAATGCAGAATGGGTTACAAAAGCAAAAGATGCAGGAATTTCCATCATATCTGAAATTGAATTTGCGGCTCGTTATACCAAGGCATGCTTGATCGGAATTACCGGCACAAATG
>JAHEKB010000187.1 GCA_024638525.1 Bacteroidota bacterium | reverse complement strand
CGCATTTGATGTCCATAAACTTCTCAGCTCCTAGATCCGCGCCAAATCCTGCTTCTGTAACCACGTAATCCGCCAATGACAAACCCATTTTAGTAGCAATTATGGTATTTGTACCCTGAGCAATATTGGCAAATGGACCTCCGTGAATTATAGCTGGATTCTTTTCTAGGGTTTGAACCAAGTTTGGCTTTATAGCATCTTTCAGGAGTATGCACATCGCACCTTGAGCATTCAGATCTCTAGCGTAGATCGGGGTCCTGTCCATGGTGTAACCTACGAAGATGTTAGCTAGCTTCTCTTTTAAATCATCCATATTATTGGCCATACATAGTATAGCCATGATCTCAGAGGCCGCAGTGATATTAAAACCATCCTGCCGTGGAATTCCATTTCCCGTTCCTCCTAGCCCAATAACTATATCTCTAAGCGCTCTGTCATTCATATCGATCACGCGCTTCCATACCACAGTCCGAGGATCAATACCCAAGCTTCTGCTTTTACTTTGAATGTTATTGTCTATGACCGCCGCCAAAAAATTGTTGGCTTTTTCCACCGCAGAGAAATCTCCAGTAAAATGCAAGTTGATATCCTCCATGGGAACCACTTGAGAATAGCCTCCTCCAGCAGCTCCTCCCTTTATTCCAAAAACCGGCCCTAAAGAAGGTTCGCGCAGAACTACAACCGAATTCTTGCCATTGGCTTGAAGTCCCTCATTTAAACCTATGGAAACGGTTGTTTTTCCCTCGCCGGCTGGTGTAGGTGAGAGCGCCGTTACCAAGATTAATTTGCTCTGCTTAATTTTTTCTGAATC
This sequence comes from Bacteroidota bacterium, assembly GCA_024638525.1. Classification (GTDB taxonomy): domain Bacteria; phylum Bacteroidota; class Bacteroidia; order NS11-12g; family UBA9320; genus JAHEKB01. The sequence continues at coordinate 4,134 of JAHEKB010000187.1, read as the reverse complement.
AATCAGATCTAACGGAAGCTTGGCCTTGTATTTGCCATACATCTCCATTTGATCTTCCTGTATATTCAATTTACTGGCCACATTCCTGATATGGTCCATTTCAACGCTTTGGGCTATGGATAAATCGGTCATAAGCTCGCGAATATATATATTTGGCAAAAGCCTTATTATAATGAAAACCCTATTTACACTAGCCCTATGTCTATTTGTCTTAATCAGTTCAGCTCAGGATTGTGGTTATATGGACAAATTGGATGAGAATGATAACTGGACCTACACCGCTTATAATGCCAAAGACAAACCTTCGGGAAGCGTGAGTTATAAAGTTCAGAAGAAATGGAACTCTGATGACAGCACCATCGTACGCCTAGAAATGGAAACCCAAGGCTCAAAGAAAGAGGAAAACATGATCTTGGAATACGATATGGCCTGTGCCAATGGTGTAATATATGTCGATATGGATCGCATGTATAGCCCAATCTTAGAATCCATGGAAGGAATGGAATTCAGCGTGGAATCCGATCAAATGGAAATGCCAGTCAACCCAAAGGTGGGAGATGTACTTCCGGATGCCAATGTCACAGTGCAAATCATGATGAACGGTAGCGTATTGATGACTATGAACGTATCCATCATTGAACGCAAGATTGTGGGAAAAGAGACTGTGACCACAGAAGCCGGTACCTTCGAGTGCTTTGTCCTCGAGCAAACTTCTCAGGTAAATAACCGTATAATGAGTACGCGTACAAGCTCCAAGGAATGGCTAAATATGGACCATGGGATGATCCGTTCTGAATCCTATAAAAAGAATGGCAAACTGGAAAGCTATTCAGAGCTGACGGAAGTGAATCTCTAAACGGAAACCGGAGCCGGATATCGAGATGTATTGCAGGTTTTTATAAAGGAATCCATTGCGATTCAATTACCAAACAGCTAACTGCTAACTGTTTAGTCCATTCACTCTGCATTTACCACGATCTGCTCAATCTTCCGATTGACAGGATCCAATTGGGACAGATACATATAAATCGCCTTAAGATCTCTTTCCTTCACTCTTGAATAAGGTCCCCAGGGCATGGGTGAATCTTTGTGGACTCTTCCACCGCGCATGCGGTTTATAAACTGCTCCAAACTCCATCCCGCCATAATTCCCGTTTCGGGGTCTGGGGTAATGTTTGGTGAATAGTAAGTGCGGCCTTCTACCATTTCAGAAACGAATCTCATTCCTCCGGCAAAGGGTTCACCAACGTATTCGCCCGTCTTTTCGTCCAATTCGGTATGGCATCCATAGCAATTAGCTACACTATGGGCCAAGTACTCTCCAAATGCCACAGATTCAGCAGGTTCTACATAAGTTGGCACCTCTTCATTGTGCTCAACAGGTTTTAGCGCAAAGCGCTTTAGCACTTTACCCAGCACAGTATACTTACTTCTTGGCACCTCGTTCTTCACCCCTTTTTGACTTCTGAGAAAGGAAATGACGGCATTCATGTCGTATTCACTCATATTGGTAAAGGGCATGAATGGCATTATCGCCGCACCTTCATGATCTACATTATACCTCAATGTTCGAGCGATCTCTTTATCAGACCGCAGTCCAATGCCGGTTTCTTCATCCGGAGTGATGTTGGGACAATAAAAGCTACCCAGGGCAAAATTGATGGAAAAGCCTCCACTAAGAGGCACTCTTTCTCCTCGCTCAACCGCCTCGAATTGAGAAATATCTACATGGCATGAAGCACAATGTGCCGGCCCATATACCAAGTATTCTCCATGTGCAAGTGTAGCTGAATCAGAGCTCAAACTCACGTCGGGATACTCTACATCAAACTTTTGGTTGTAAGAAAGTAGCACATACACAAATGCTAAGACCAGTACACCAATTAAGGTGAGGACTACAGTAAGGAATTTTTTCATGACCTAATTAGTTGGTCTGCCGAATATAGAGAAATGTCACGAAAATGTCAAGGAGAAGCAGAGTGAGTCGGTGGGCGGAAACCTATTTGCAATTGGAAGTATTCAGATCACCGGCTCCTATGAACCATTGTCGTACTGCCAGCTCATTGTTTATTGAACGCAGCAAGCTCACCCACCTATCGAAATCATAGATCGGTTTTTCTCAGGTTGGTCGCTATTGAAATCAAGACCACCGCGCATAGTGTGCTTGGCTGAAACATTCTCATGGATTAGAGGAAGAATATCACGCCCATTTCTCAAAGCGGAAAGCAAATCTGCTTCTTCAACTCCAAAGAGGCAATTCTTGAGCTTTCCATCTGCTGTCAGGCGCAATCGGTTGCACGATTCACAAAAGGGTTTTGTGACGGTAGAGATCAAGCCGAAACTTCCGAGATAGCCCCTGACCCTATACCTTCTTGCAGTATAGTGCTTTTCATTTTGCAATACATCTATAGCGGCGGGCCCATAGTGTGCATATACAGCTTCCAACACCTCTTCATCCGGAACGCAACGATCCTTGGTCCATTTGTTCCCGCTGAATGGCATAAACTCAATAAAGCGAATGTCCAGTGGGTATTTTTCACCCAGTTCTATAAATGAGATGATTTCACTGTCATTCAACCCTTTGATCAAGACTACATTGATCTTTGGAAATATACCCGCCTCCATCAATAGCATAATGTTGTCCATGATGCCTTGGAATTTATCTCGCTTGACAATGAAAAGGTTCTTAACGGCATCTAAGCTATCTAGACTTATGTTCACTTTGCGGAGGCCTACCTCTTTTAAAAGAGGAATAAACCTGTCAAGGAGTATGGCATTGGTGCTAAGGCAGAGTTCCACTGGCAAATGGCTCAACTTTCTGATGATCTCATCCGCATCTTTACGCACCAAAGGCTCACCCCCTGTAAGTCTGATCTTGTTCACGCCCAAACCCACAAATGTTTCTGCCAAGGAATAGATCTCATCAGCGTTCATATAATGCTGCCTATTCTTTAATTCGATTCCCTCCTCTGGCATACAGTAGAAGCATCTCAGATTGCACTTCTCTGTAAGCGAAATCCTCAAGTAGTTGTGGGTGCGACCGATAGAATCTGTGAGAATCGATGATCGATCAGTCATGACGCTCTCCTCTAAACACTTTGAAAACATGCAAGACCGAAGGGAATATTGCGTCCATACTCTCAGCTGCCCCTTTGGAGGATCCCGGCAGACATATCACCAAGCTTTTGCCGTAAGTTCCACTTACTGATCTAGAAAGCATTGACAAGGGAGTTCTATCCATGCCATAAGACCTAATGGCTTCTGCTATGCCAGGGATTTCCATATCAAGCATAGGTTTAATGGCATTTGGGGTTACATCTCTGGGTGACAAACCCGTTCCTCCTGTATAGATAACCAAATCAATTCCTTTTTGAGAAGCTTTTTTCAATGCCTTGGATATATCATCCTTCTCATCTGGAATGATCTCGTACATGTTTGTACTGACGTTGTGATTGCTCAATTTATCCTGGATGATCAACCCGGCCTTGTCCTCTTTGTGACCTTTAGATATGGTGTCTGAACACACAATTACCGCTGCAGAAAACTCGCCTCTATTCTTGTCAACGAATTGAGATTTTCCTCCGCTTTTACTCAGTAGCTTAATCTTGTGAATCTCTACATTCTTGTCAATGGGTTTAAGCATATCGTAGATGGTCAATGCAACGACCGAAGCCGCATGCATGGCTTCTACTTCAACACCGGTCTTATATACCGTTTTCACTTCTACTTCAATCGCAATAGAAAGATTGGAATCATCAAGATGGAAGTTTATTGCTGTGTACTCCACTGGCAGAGGATGACAATCCGGAATCATGTCGCTCGTTCTCTTTGCTGCAAATAAGCCTGCGGTTCTAGCTACTTCTAAAACATCTCCTTTGGGGACCTTTTTCTGTATTACCGCTTGAAGGGTAGATGCTGTACCCAATTGCACCACTGCTTGAGCCTTGGCAATCCTCAGGGTATTGCGCTTATGTGTTATGTCAATCATTTCGGTTCTCCTTCCATTGATGATCTCCAGTATCTAAGATTTCTTTACCGAAGATGGGGGCCTTTGCTTTGATTTCATCTACCAACCATTCAATGGCTTGAAAGCACGCCTTTCTGTGAGGGGAGGAAACAAAAACAAAAAAGCAG
>JAHEKB010000186.1:1568-4957 GCA_024638525.1 Bacteroidota bacterium | reverse complement strand
AGTAGTACTTCCAATGCCTGGTCCATATTGCCTATAGTTGCTGATATCCCCCAAATTTGAAGCAAGGGTCTCATATTCTTTAATCTACTCAAGGCCAATTCCACCTGAGCACCTCTTTTAGATCCTAAAAGTTCATGCCATTCGTCAATAACTATGACATCCAAATTCTTGAAGAACTTCTCATATCCCTTGCTTGCCAAAATAAGATGAATACTTTCTGGGGTGGTAATTAAGCAATCGGGGGCATTGATCAATTGTGCTTTTTTTCTAGAACCAGAGACATCACCTGTCCGCCGTTCCACTCTCCAAGCAGCGCCTAATTCATCGGATGCCTCTTGTATGGCAGAACAAATATCTACTGACAAAGCTCTTAATGGAGTTACCCATAAGGCCTTCAGTCCTCTTCTCTTGTTACCTCTTAGAAGATCCTGTAAAAGAAAAGGCAATGCCAAAGCAAAGGTCTTTCCCATGCCGGTTGGTGCATTTAGAAGCCCATGTTTGCCCTCCATATAATGGCGAAGACAATCTTTTTGAAATTGGAACATTTCCCAGCCACGGCTTTTAAACCAGCTTTCAGCTTTTGCCATTGCTTGTTCACGGCTTAAATTGTTAGCAAGTTTGGGAAGACTCAAAGTCTTCGCAATTTATACTTGTAGGTTTAGATGTTTTATCATTCCTTCATCATCAATTGCAACGAAGCGGAGTACGAGACCTTAGCCAGTATTTTTATGGACCGGGGCTTTGAAGGCAGTGCATATGAGAATGGAGAATTGACTACCTACTCTAAAGAAGCACTTGACCTGAATGAACTAGACGAGTTATTGAGTCCACTTGGATTAAAGGTCAGCAAGACCGTAGCCATAAAAGACAGGAATTGGAATCGCTGGTGGGAGTCTAATTTTCTCGAAAGCCTCATTGGAAATCGAATTCAAGTCAGGGCTCCCTTTCACCAAACTAAAGATCGGGAATACGAAATCATCATTCAGCCTGCCATGGCTTTTGGAACCGGACATCACGGAACCAGTAGCTTGATGTTAGAATCCATGTTAGATTCAGAATTTAAAAATAAAAGTGTATTGGACATGGGATGCGGTAGCGGAATCCTTAGCATAATGGCTGAGAAATTGGGTGCCAAAGCCGTCGATGCTATTGATCAGGATGTATATGCAGTTGATAACGCTCAGTTAAATTTGCAATTAAACAGCTGTTCCAACGTTGAAGTAAGGCAGGATTCTAATCTGGATAAAGTGACCAAAGAATACGACATCATCTTGAGCAATATCGTCAAGAATATAAATCTTAGCCTACTGCCTTCATTCCTATCTAAACTGAGGCCTGGCGGGGAATTGTTGCTCTGCGGATTTCTCAAGACAGACCGAGCTGAAGTGATAAGACAGACTGAGGCATTGAATTTGAACTTACTATCTGAAAGATCGGATGGTGAGTGGTTACAACTTAGCCTGAGCAGATCACTATGACCAAGAAGAGCATAATCATATTATCCCTACTGTTTTCGGTTCTATGGACCTATGCGCAACCGCGTAGCTTCTCTAAAAAACCGGAAGTGTTCATCGTAGAACTTAATGAATACTTAAACAGTTCGGCCATTACACTCAATACGGATATTCGAAAGAATTTCACCGAAAAGTGGTCTGACGGTAGCTATCCAGAAGATGAACAAAGAATCATCATAAAAGTCTGCAATACTATGCTCATCAACGAGCACGACATAGGCGACTATGTGCTCTTGGAAGAAACGCTACTGGCTGGTAAGGATTCCGTAGATGTAGAAAAATACGACAATTGGATGAAGGCCGTAGGTCCTGCTGCTAAATCGGGCAATGAGACATTGATTACGCTACTCAAAGCCTCTCGGAATTTGTTCATGGAGAACAAGATCTATCAATCTGAAACGAAATCTTGGTTCAGCAGTACCAGCGACTATCAATTTACATTCAAAGGTGACCGGGTTCGAATCTCATTTAAAGACATAGACCTAATCTGTCAGGCACAATTTGATAAACTAATAATATACAATACCTCTGGAAGTTACTATTTGGATATTGATGAGTGGGAAGGACGGAAAGGCAGAGTAAGCTGGGAAAGAGTCGGTTTTGGCAAGGATAATATTTATGCAGACATACAAGGCTCTTACAATTTACAATTCAATAGAGCGGAACTCAATGTAGATAGTGTTTTGTATACCAATAAGGATTTTCTCACCGAAAACCTTTTGGGTAAGCTCAGAGATAGAGCTTCAAGTGCAGACGAAATAAGTCAAGAGGACCTCTACAGTTCTGCATTCCCGCAATTCACTTCATACAAACAGGACATGGTCTTGGGAAGATACCTCGAAAACCAAGTCAAATTCAGAGGTGGTTTTGCCATGAAAGGAAGAGAGATCATTTCTCGGGGATCCGCAGATGTTCCTTCAGTGATTGAGATTGATTATAAGGGAACAACAAGAGTCATTGCTAGATCTACGCATTTTAGTTTGAAGGAAAACAAGATCACTGCCCTTTCGACGGAGCTCACCATTTACACCGACAGCGGAAGCATTTTTCACCCTAAGGTGATATTCAACCTTAATTTGGCAGACAAGCTATTGCTGATCACCAGAGGAAAAGAAGGTTTGCAACGAGCACCTTTCTTCGATGATGATCATCAGGTAGAGATCTTTGTGGATCGTATAATATGGAATTTGGAGCAGCCTAAGATTGATTTTGACATGGCTGTTGATGAGAGTGCGGGTATAGTTGAATCTAGAGACTTTTATAAAGAGGTTAGGTACGAGAGAATCTCTAGGGGAATGCTTGCCTACCATCCGTTGTCTAAAATGAGAGATTTCGTAATTCAATGGAGGCAAAGAGAGTTTACCTTTAGTGAATACGCCGGTTGGATGGGGTCAAAACAGACCTATCTAAAACCACAGATCATTGAATTGGCAGATTTGGGCTATATATTCTACAATCCCGAAACAGATTCGATTAAGGTAAGGAGAAAACTAGATCATGCGGTACTCAGCCATATGGAATTGGCAGACTATGATGTCATAAGACTGAGATCCGTTATTGCCGCAAGACCGAATGCCCATCTCAGCCTAATCAATAATAACCTAACGGTTGAAGGGGTTAGGGCTTTTCGATTTAGCGATAGCCAGTCAGTCTATGCTTTCCCTCACGAACAGACCGTCATTCTCAAAAGCAAGCGAAGAATGGAATTTGGCGGACGTGTTACTGCAGGTAAATTTGATTTCTTTTCACGAAAGTTTGAATTTGACTACTATGATTTCAACATCAATTCCGATCACATTGATTCCATGAGAATTTATACCCCTGATTTTGAAGGTAGAAACCGTTTGGTCGCTGTAAAATCAGTATTAAGGGACA
>JAHEKB010000186.1:0-1558 GCA_024638525.1 Bacteroidota bacterium | reverse complement strand
TAAGAATAATAAAAGTGGATTGCAAGACTATCCAGAATATCCCATTTTCACGAGCAGAAAAGGAGCGAAAATTGCATATGATAAACCAGAACTCTTCAATGGAGCCTATACCAAAGATGAGTTTCATTTTGCTGTAGATCCATTTAGAATTGACAGTCTTGATAATTTTACTACAGAAGGTTTGACCTTCCCGGGAACCTTTGTTTCGGCGGGAATCATTCCTGAATTCAGATACGAAGCCAAGATCATGGATGACTACTCTCTGGGTTTTGAAAGAGCTAGTCCTCCAGAGGGATACCCAATGTACGGCGGAATCGGACATGGAGATATAGACATCAAGTTGAGTGAAGAAGGTTTCAAAGCCAAGGGTAACATTCAATTTGCCGGAGCAGAGATCAGTTCTGAAGAAATCATATTACTGCCGGACAGCACCATGGCTGCAGCTGAGAAGTACAGCATAAAAGAGAATGCAATCTTTCCCAACGTTTATGCCGAAGATGTGTATACAAGATGGCATCCCAAGAGTGATTCGCTCTTTGTAAACACCAATGGTCATCCCGTCACCGTCTTGAGAGATCAACAGCAATTCGAAGGAAATTTTGTTCAAACTTCTAAGCAATTGGCTGGCAAAGGCAAACTGAGTTGGGAAGATGCTGTATTGACATCCAAAGACATGAAGTTCAAACCGAATGTGGTGGATGCCGAGGAGTCGGTAATTAAGATCGGAGCCATCGATAATGAGAAAATCGCTTTTGCTTCATACGATGTAAATGCTCATGTTGACTTCAATACCCGCATAGGTGAGTTCAAAGCCAATGAGAAAGGCAGATTGACAGACTTTCCATTCAATGCGTATGCATCGAGTATGGACGAATACACCTGGGATATGGACGCACAGACCATCACCTTGGATAAGGGGCCATTACTCGCAGCTAATAAAAGTTATTTCTTAAGCAAGAAAGGCGATCAGGACGGTTTGATGTTCTTAAGCGATAAAGCAGTCTTTGATATGAATGAAGGGGTAATCCATGCGGAAAATGTGCCATATATCGATGTTGCAGATAGCAGGGCTTTTCCTTTCGATGGCTTAGTAAGCATTGAAGAAGATGCGGTAATGAGACCTTTGGAACAAGCTAAACTGTTGGCGGCTAGAGACAACAAATTCCATGAGATTTTTGACGCGACGCTTAAAATCAAGGGCAGATATGCCTTAGGAGGTCAAGGAAGTTATATCTATAAAGATAAACACCTCACTGGTCAGCAGATCGAATTCAGCGAAATATGGGTGAAAGGAGACTCTACCGTACTCGCTAAAGGTTATGTTAAAGAAGATCTGAGTTTTACGGTCAGTCCTAAAATAGCCTACAAGGGATATACCCATTTGAACAGTACTGAAGAATTCCTTCGTTTTGATGGCTACCTTAAGCCTTTACACAGCTTTGAGCAATACCCCAGTGATTGGTTTAGGTATAGGGAACAACCCGATCCAAGTTTTGTGATCGTTCCGGCATACGACCTCAGAAATCCGGATAGGAGAAGAACTTTTGCAACGGTGACG
>JAHEKB010000185.1 GCA_024638525.1 Bacteroidota bacterium | reverse complement strand
ATTCATCACTTTGCGTTATTCAGGCAAAGCAGCAATAGCGCTTAAAAAGTTTAAGGCTTTGTATTTAGGGCTTTTTATGAATGCTATAATACTGGCTTGGGTGAACCTAGCCTTAATGGCCATTCTAAAAATATTTTTTGATGTGCCAGATAGTCAACTGCTTTTGATCACAGCTGCTGCAATGTTGCTGGTAGGTCTATATTCTGCTGTATCTGGATTGCTGGGCATTGCTCTTACGGATGCCTTTCAATTTTTTGTGGCCTTGACGGGATGCATTATTCTCTCCATCTTAGTGGTGAATTCCAAGGAGATAGGAGGAATTGAAGGATTAATGCTCGCCTTGCCGCAAGGGAGCTTAGATTTTATACCAAAAATTGGAAATGCTGAAGGCAACGGTTTGAGTATGGGCATTGCATCCTTCTTGGCTTTTGCCGGAATGATTTGGTGGAGCAGTTGGTATCCAGGGGCTGAACCAGGTGGCGGTGGATATATCGCCCAGCGAATGTTGAGCACGAAAAATGAAAAACACAGCTTTTTTGCCACCTTTTTCTTTCAGTTTGCACATTACGGCATACGGCCATGGCCATGGATTTTGGTTGGCTTGTGTTCTCTGGTTCTTTATCCTGAATTGGATGATAAAAAATTGGGTTTTGTATTGGCCATGAAAGACTATCTACCTTCAGGGCTCAAAGGCCTTCTTTTGGTGGCTTTTTTAGGCGCTTATATGAGTACCGTTTCTACGCATTTGAATTGGGGTGCCAGCTATGTGGTAAATGACATTTATCCTTGGAAAGGAAAGTCCAACAGACATATTGTCCGTATAGCTCGGACAATTACCTTGGCAATTGTTGTATTGGCGATTGCCGTGACTTCACGGATTACCAGCATTAGCGCAGTTTGGGAATTTATCATGGAATGCGGTGCCGGACTCGGTCTACTGCTCATGCTGCGTTGGTTTTGGTTCAAAATAAATGCCTGGGCAGAAATCACGGCAACAGTCACCCCATTTATCTGTTATGGTCTTATGAAATTTATATTGGCTAAGGATTACCCATTCTTGGGTGAAAGCATTTCCTCAGACCCTAGGGCTTTCTTTATTACCGTTACCATTACCACTCTAGCTTGGGTTTTGGTCAGCCTAGTCAGTAAGAGCGAACAGGCAAACCATTTGAAGTTATTCAAAGAAAAGATCTATCCAGAAGGTTTTGCGAGCTTTAAGCCCAGAATTCCATGGATGTTTGCCGCATGGTTTGGTGGAATGATCACCGTTTATTCTTTCCTGTTTATGAGCGGAAAACTGATCTTTCGATCTTATGATACCGCAGCATTACTGTGTATCTCTTTAGCCGCTGGTGCAGTATTATTTAGGTTTTCGGCAAAGAGGGCAGGCCTATTCAATTAGTTGGCACGACCCTTGTCTTATAATAGGGCAAGTGCTTTTTATAGCAAATAACCGACAATATGACATTCAACAAGAGATTTGCACTCAACTCTGACCTATTGCAGGAAGAAGAGGGGCAGGAAGTCATCTCCGTAATCACAGACAGTGATTTTGAGGATGATGAGAAAAGAGTATATCCCGAAAGCCTTCCCATTTTGCCACTGCGCAATACAGTTATGTATCCAGGGGTGGTTTTCCCAGTAACCGTTGGACGAGATAAGTCCATCAAGCTGATCAAAGACGCATATAAGAAAAACAGAATCATCGGTGTTGTTGCACAAAAAGACCAAGAAACAGAAGATCCACAAGACACAGATATTTATACCACCGGTACTCTGGCACACATTATCAAAATGTTTAAGATGCCCGATGGTAATACCACTGTAATCATCCAAGGAAAAAGAAAATTTGACATCCAAGAGTTGACTCAAACCGATCCCTATCTCAAGGCTAAAGTCAGCTATATACAAGAAGATAAGACAGATGAGAGCGAAGAGACCTTGGCTTTGATCGACAACATCCGGGATATTGCATCTAGAATAGTTGAGATATCGCCCAATATACCTACGGAAGCTAATTTTGCGCTTAAAAACATCAACAGCCCGAAGTTCTTGGTGAACTTCATCTCATCAAATCTCAATGTTTCTGTAGATGACAAGCAAGATATTCTCGAGACGGCTGTATTCATAGATCGAGCCAAATTGGTTTATACGCATCTGGACAAAGAGCTTCAAATGCTCGAACTCAAAAACAAGATTCAGACCAAAGTCAAGGTAGACTTGGATCAGCAGCAAAAAGAGTACTTTTTACAGCAACAGATAAGGGCAATTCAAGAAGAACTTGGACACGAAAGCCCCGATAAAGAGATAGAGAGCTTAAGGGCGAGGGGTAGAAAAAAGAAATGGGGTGATCAGGTGGCGAAGGCGTTCAATAAAGAATTGGATAGGCTGTTGAGAATGAATCCTGCTACCCCGGATTATTCGGTTAGTCTTAACTATGCTGAAGTTTTGCTTGAATTGCCTTGGAACGAGTTCAGCAAAGACAGTTTCGATTTGGTGAAGGCAAAAGAAATTCTGGACGCAGATCATTTTGGTTTGGAAGAAGTCAAAGAAAGAATATTAGAGTTCTTGGCAGTACTCAAGCTCAAAGGCAATATGAAGAGTCCTATACTCTGTTTGTTTGGCCCTCCAGGTGTCGGTAAAACCTCTTTGGGTAAATCCATCGCACGCGCCATGGGAAGGGAATATGTAAGGATGAGTTTGGGTGGTTTGCACGACGAATCAGAATTACGAGGACACAGAAAGACCTATATAGGTGCGATGCCGGGTAGAATTGTACAATCGCTTAAAAAAGCAGGAACTTCAAATCCCGTATTTGTCCTAGACGAAATTGACAAAATAGGAAGTGATTTCAGAGGCGATCCCTCCTCTGCCCTATTGGAGATCCTAGACCCTGAACAGAACAATGCCTTTCACGACAATTACGTTGACTTAGATTATGATCTGAGCAACATATTATTCATTGCCACAGCCAATCGCATGGATACGGTACAGCCAGCATTGCGAGACAGAATGGAGATTATAGATATCAGCGGTTATACCGTTGAGGAGAAAATTGGCATTGCAAAGCAACACCTGGTGCCCAAACAGCGCAAAGAACACGGCTTGAAAGCTCAACAATTTAAAATCTCCGACAAGAATTTAGAAAGGGTCATTGATCACTACACTCGAGAAAGTGGGGTGAGAACATTGGACAAAAGACTCGCCGCCCTGTGCAGGTATCAGGCCAAAGAGCTGGTCTATGGAAATTCACCAAAACCCAGTCTCACTAATCAAACCATAGCGCAAGTCCTGAACAAATATAAAATGGAAAAGGATCTGCACGAAGATCCGGATATAGCGGGGGTGGTGACCGGATTGGCATGGACAGCTGTAGGCGGCGATATTCTATTTGTAGAAAGCAGTTTGACCAGAGGCAAGGGCAAGCTCACATTAACTGGTCAATTGGGCGAGGTAATGAAAGAATCTGCCATTACTGCGAGTACGTGGCTCAAAGCCCATGCTGAACAATACAAAATCGATACTGTGATTTTTGACCAGTACGATCTTCATATTCACTTCCCTGCCGGAGCAGTGCCCAAGGATGGTCCATCAGCCGGAATTACCATACTCACCTCTCTAACCTCATTGATCACTCAGCGAAAGGTGAAAAGCAACTTAGCCATGACCGGTGAAATTACATTGAGAGGTAAGGTTTTACCAGTGGGAGGAATTAAGGAAAAGATCCTTGCTGCTAAAAGAGCGGGTATCAAGGAGATCATCATGTCATCTAGCAATAGAAAAGATGTGGAAGACATCAAGGCTGAATACATCACAGATCTTCACATACACTATGTAGATAAGATGAGTGAGGTTTTGGATCTTGCACTCCTCAAAAGCAAGGTCAAGAACCCTCTGCATTTTGAACTGAAATAATCAATCCTGCGATTAATCATTGGCGTTTATGACTAATCGCATCTCGGACTACTTTGTCCGACTTTAAAGCTGTACTTACTTTGCATCAAATAAAAGGCAATGTTCTCCAAGAAATGTGAATACGCCATAAAGGCAACCATATTCATTGCAGCGCAGTCTCTAGACCATAAGCGAGTAAGTCTAAAAGAGATTGCCCATGAAATAGACTCACCTGAGGCCTTCACTGCTAAAATATTGCAGTCTCTAGTAAAGCCTGGCATAATACATTCTGCCCAAGGATCAACAGGAGGGTATGAAATTCCTTTAAAGCAATTAAAGGAATTGAGCCTCTCCAATGTGATCACTGCACTTGACGGACCAAAGCACTTAAGCGGTTGCGCATTGGGCCTCAAGCAATGTTCGGACGATATTCCTTGTCCCTTCCACGACAAATGGAAAGTTGTGCGCTCTTTGTTGAATGATATTCTCAAAACAACAATGATATATGAATTGGCCTTAGGCATTAAAGACATGAAGACCATACTGAAGTATTAAAAAATTTACCTATTAATCGGACAAATTTGTCCGATATGAAAACAAAACACACACAAAACCAATGACATGAAAACCAAGATCTTAATTATCACAGTTTTAGGCCTGTTCGGCTTGATTGCATGCAATCAAGCTAGTGAGAACGATGGTCAAAGTAATGAAGAGCAAGAACTATCAGGAAGTAATAAGGGCCAAGCCTTTATAGAAAGTGACGGCTTCGACAAAAACGTATTAGAAGTGGCAATTGGCAATGAAGATTTCTCCACTTTGGTGGCAGCAGTTCAAGCGGCGGGAGTTGAAAATGCTCTGGTCAACGCAGGACCATTGACAGTCTTTGCCCCTAATAATACAGCCTTCGGTAAATTACCCGAAGGAACAGTTGAGGAGCTTGTAAAAGAAGAGAACAAGGCAAAACTGAGCTATATACTCACCAATCATGTTGCTCCCGCCAACTACACCATTAAGACGCTGATTAAAAATGCAGAAAAGGGTAGAAAACTCTATATGGCCTCTGGAGAGTACGTTGAT
>JAHEKB010000013.1:18263-20092 GCA_024638525.1 Bacteroidota bacterium | reverse complement strand
AAACCCGCAGCCAGTTGGCCGAAGGCGCGGGCTGTTCCCTGCTTCCGGGAAACAGGGGAAAATGAGCCCATTGGGCCAACTGCTCGGGCAACGTGATTTCCCGGGTAAACGTTCCCTTCACATCGCCTAAATGAATTCAATCTAATGCCAATTGAAATGATATAATGAAAATTAATATATTGGCCGTGAGTCATGACTTCCATGCTAGGTCTTAAACATTAATGGCATCCCAAGCATAATGAACAACCTCAAAGAGACATCAGCCCAGGGCTACAATTTGCCTAGGGTTATCTTTCTAGCATTTGTTGCAGCTATAGGTGGATTTCTTTTTGGCTTTGACAGCGGAGTGATCAACGGGACTGTAGATGCCTTACAAGCTTCTTTTGATTCCGATGCCACGGGCACAGGTTTTAATGTGGCATCGGTGCTATTGGGCTGCGTTGTCGGCGCCTTCTTCGCCGGTACTTTTGCCGACCGATTCGGTAGAAAACCCATGATGCTGGCCTCTGGTTTGCTATTTATCATCAGTGCTTGGGGTTCTGGAATATCAACTGCCTCTCTAGAGTTTGTGGTCTACCGATTGTTGGGTGGGCTTGCTGTTGGAGCAGCCAGTGTTTTAGCTCCACTTTACATCAGCGAAATTGCCCCTTCTAGAATACGGGGGCGGTTGGCGACCTTGCAACAACTGATGATTGTCATAGGCCTCTTTGCTGCTTTTCTTAGCAATTACGGACTGGTAGAACTCTCAGGCGGAGCTGAAGAAGAACTCTGGATGGGTTTCCAGACATGGTCTTGGATGTTCTGGGCTGAAATTCTACCTGCGGCTGTATTTGTCGTTGCACTACTTTTTATTCCAGAATCGCCGCGCTATTTGGTTGCCTCGCAGCGATCAGATCAAGCCCTCAAGGTCTTTAACTCACTAAGCCCAGGAGACAATGTTCAAGCCAAAGTCGATGAGATACAATCAACATTAAGATCGGGCCGACGCCCAAAACTCAAAGACATCATTAGTAAACACACCGGTAAAATTCACGGATTGGTGTGGGTTGGCATAGGGATAGCCGCCCTTCAGCAACTTACGGGTATAAACGTGATTTTCTATTATGGTGCAACCTTATGGCAAGCGGCGGGATTTACCGAAGCAGATGCGCTGCTGACAAATGTGATCGGGGGCAGTGTAAATATATTTTTTACCCTAGTGGCCATTTTCTTGATTGATGGAGTAGGCAGAAAGCCGCTTCTATTGGTGGGTTCCATCGGGCAAGCTGCCATGTTGGGAGTAATGGCATATCTATTTGGCTCGGCCTCGGTAGATAGCACAAATCAGCTGATCCTCAGTGGCAACAATGGAACCTATGCACTCATAGCAGCCAATGCCTATATCGCATTCTTTGCTGCTTCGTGGGGGCCTGTAATGTGGGTTATGTTGGGTGAAATGTTTCCCAATCAATACCGTGGAGCCGCACTTGCAGTTTGTGGAATTGCGCAGTGGGGATCCAACTTTGCCATCACCATGACTTTTCCTATACTGTTGAGCTTTTTAGGGCTTGGGTTTTCCTATGGACTATATGCCATCTTTGGCTTGTTGGCATATTTCTTTGTGCGAAATTTGGTCAAAGAAACCAATGGCAAGAGCTTAGAAGAAATTTCTAGAGAACAGTCAGATAGATAGCCATAAAGGATAATGTTCAGGCCTGTCTCAAATTCTGTTTAAGTTGGGTAAGTGGAATACGGAACTTACAAAAACTGCAGCGCGCAAAAATTTACGGTAATACTTTGAAGAGCACGATCATCACAGGCATATGGAAAACTATATGCCATTCACATTT
>JAHEKB010000013.1:14076-18253 GCA_024638525.1 Bacteroidota bacterium | reverse complement strand
ACGCAATTGACCACAAAAACCCTAGATATGCGTTTGAAATAGAATACCCGTATCAATGAGGTAATACCCAAGTTCATGACGATTTTATTCCGGGCATGTACCGCAAATAATGTGAAAAGTGGATGAAACAGTCTAAGCATTTTGTCGAAAGTCAAAAATGAGATGCGATTCACGATTACTAGATTTGTTGAATAAGATATAATTTGCGTACCCATGGATAAATCACTTGTCGCGTCTAGCACAATAGAGATCAAATCCCAGCCTGAACGAATATGGAAAGTGCTGACTGATCCGGAGATGATTAAGATCTATTTGTTTGGAACAGAAGTACATTCCGATTGGAAAGAGGGCTCTCCCATTTCGTTTAGTGGAAATTATGATGGAAAGACTTATGAAGACAAAGGCAATGTATTGCAAGTGAGAACCAATGAACATTTAAAATACAATTACTGGACAGGCTTTTCAGGACTTGAAGACCAAGAAGAGAATTACTCTCTGGTTAGCTATTCAATACAAAGGCAAGGCAATAAGAGTTGTGCATTTACTTGGCATCAAGAGGGCTTTTCTAGCGAGGAAGGTAGATGCCATACAGAAGAAGGCTTGAAAAGTATGCTAAAGAGCATCAAAGAGTTGGCAGAGGGGCATCAGCCATTGAAATGAATACAAAATGAGAGAAATTAAGACAGAAATAAAGATAGCAGCACCTGCGAAAACAATATGGAAAGTGCTCATGGACTTTGATAACTATTCAAAGTGGAATCCTTTTATCAAATCAATTGAAGGAGAGCAAGAAGTAGGTAAACAACTCAAAGTGAGTATTCAACCCCCAGAGGGTAGAGAAATGACCTTCAAACCAAATATCCAAGTAGTTGAACCAAATTCGGAGTTACGTTGGCTTGGAAAAGGTCCAATAGGTGGTCTTTTTGACGGTCAGCACTCCTTTGTTTTAGATGAGCAAGAAGATGGGACCACACGATTCGTTCACAGTGAAAAATTCAGGGGTATATTGGTTGGATTAATGGGCAAGACGCTGGATAAAACTGAAATTGGTTTTAGACAAATGAATGAAGCCTTAAAAAAGGAATGTGAGAACAAGAATCACTTTTAGACTTCAAATAAGATTGCACAATGACCAAAGACATTCAAGAAATTCGCAACACCCTTGTTGGCCTTCTCAAAGAGCAGTTCGGCCCCTTAAAAGCCACAGCCGATACATTCGAAAAATTTGAAGTAAGTGGAACTATAGAAGCCATGCAGGGAAAGAAAAAAGTGGATGGTATCTATTTCGCCTCTGTTGTTCCCAAACCAAAGGACGTTCGCTTGTACTTCTTTCCCGCATACACTCACGTAGATGAGCTGGGAAAACTCCCAGCTAATTTGCAAAAAGCATTGAAAGGCAAATCCTGTTTTCACATAAAGCAATTGGATGAAGACATGGTTGAAAACATGCGACAGATGATTGTTAAATCCGTCAAATTATATCAGCAAGATGGATTGCTTGCCAATTAGTGTCTGGTCATTATAAAAATGTTAGTGACCTTTGCAGAACAAAAGGATAAAACCATATGATCATACAATTAAATACAGACAGAAATATTTCAGGAACGGAAGAGCTTGAATCATTTGTATCCGCTCGGATAAATTCCTCGCTGAAACATTTTACTTCACATATAAGCAGAATGGAGGTTCATTTCTCCGATCAGAATGCAGATAAAGGTGGTCCAGAAGATATTTTGTGCAAGCTGGAAGCACGGGTAGAACATATGCAACCGCTCTTGGTTAAAAGCAGTGATGAATCAAAGGAAAAAGCCTTGGCAGAGGCCTTGGAGAAAATGAAGGCTACACTAAACTCTAAGCTGGGTAAGCGGAATAAACGATAAAAACGCGATACAGCGTGATAGGGTAAGACCACACACTTCAAAGACAATACATCTCAATGCCCTTGTTATATTGCTGACATGAAACAATTTTTATTCATACTTATCATACTTTCCATAATTGGATGTAAAAGCAGCACCCAGCTACAGTCTGCAAGCTACAAAAGCGTATTGATTCAATCCAACGGCGAAGTGACTGCCGTTCCAGATATGGCATCCTTTCAAGTAAATCTCTCATGCTTGGACAAGTCTATTGAACGGTCTAAGCAGTGTCTAGTAGAAAAATCCAATGCATTGAACAAACAGCTTAAAGATTTCGGGATAGACCAGAAAGACATCATAACAAATTCTGTAAACTTGAACAAGACTTATATCTGGAACAGCGGTACCCGAACATTTGAAGGCTATAGAAGCAGCAGCCAGCTCTATGTGACGGTTCGAGCAATAGATGAACTTGATGAGATCTATACTGCATTGCTGGGGAATGAATATCTAGAATTGGCAGGCCTCGCGTACCGCCACTCCAAAATGGACAGTTTACAAAATGAGGCGTATTCTCTGGCCTTAAAGAAATCAGAAGCCACGGTTGATCGGTTGCTCCTAGAATTGCCGGAATCAAAAAGAGAAATCATGAATATAGGCAATGTGCAATTCAGTTCAAACCCTATAGAGTATAAGGCCAATTCTGCCGACTTGAGAATGAGCGAAGAGGGCAATCAAAGCATATCCATAAGTCCAGGAACTATAAAAGTGAATGCCACTCTCCTAGTAGAATTCAAGATCAAGTAAGAACCGCTGTATAAAATCGAAGAATACCTATTTAATGAGATTCATTAAACTACGGCTGTATAGCAATACGCTAGATTTAGAAAAGAAATTCTATACTGAAGATTTGGGATTCGAGATGATAGATGAAGGGCCAAATCACTTCTCGATAAAAATTGGTTGGACTGAGCTTTGTTTTGAGAGGTCAGAAAATAAACACATTTACCATTATTGTTTTTTAATTCCATCCAATCAATTGCATGCAGGCCTGAAGTGGATGGAGGAAAGAACTGAAATTATTGAGATTGAAAAAGGCCGCAAAACGCAATACTTTGAATCTTGGAATGCAGAATCTTTCTACTTTCACGATGCAAGCGGTAATCTTGCTGAATTCATTGTCAGATATAACTTGAATAATGAAGTAAATGAAGACTTTAGCCAGACTGCGGTAGTGGGTCTGAATGAAATTGGCCTTCCAACATCAGACATTATCCGGAGTCAAAATGAATTACAGAAATTGCTCAGCACTGCTGCATGGAAAGGTGATACTCACAGATTTGGCACCCATGGCGATCAGGAAGCATTGATTCTACTACCCAATTATAAAGTAAAGGATAAATGGTTCCCAACTGAGCAAAACATTCAGCCAGAACCTTTTCAGGCCTGGATTAAAAATGACGGAAAAGTTTACCACCTCAGCATTGAGAATGAAAATATTGAGCTGACAGAATAAGAGGCAAAGTCTTATATTTGGTAAGGCCCACTAGATGATACAAGCAGGACAATCAAAAGCAATAAGTAAATTAAAAAATCAGGTAGCCTGTCCAGTTGAATTGGCGTTACGCATTTTGGGAGGTAAATGGAGGGGTTCTATACTCTATCAGCTCAAAGGTGGTCCCCTTCGATTCAACGAGCTAAAATACAGGGTACAAGACGCTGTAGTAGACTATGAAGGAGCAGACAACTACCTCACCAACAAAGTATTATCAGGACACCTTAAAGAACTTTTAGAGTTTGAACTTCTTGATAAATTAGAAGAAAATGGGGATAGAGCTTCCTACAAGCTCAGTGCTAAGGGAGAGTCTGTGATTCCAATACTTTTAGATCTCTTTTATTGGGGAGAAAGTCAATTTTAGTTACCTTTTGGTAACCTATTTTTAAAACTTTCGGTTTTAAGCTTGGACTAAATTAAAATCCACTGTCATGAAAAAAGCTTGGTTATCAGCAGTATTAAATTTCTTTTTTATGGGTGCTGGCTATCTCTACAACGGCAAGAGAATACTTCTCGGTGCTATGTTAACTATATCAGCAATAGGTTTAACCTACATTGAAAACTTTCACACTTTCGCCGATGGTAATAATTTGCAAAATCACGATTCTACAGCCTTCACCATACTTTTTGTCTGTGTATTCCTTGCAAATACGGCTCTGGCAATAGACGCATACCAAGAAGCAAAAACAATTGCTGATTGATAAAACGCTTTTTAAGCGTAAAACATTAACATTGAAGGGTGAAATCTACCCTAAAGGGAATC